>NZ_JBEZKL010000112.1:0-23770 GCF_040704695.1 Streptomyces sp. NPDC048411 | reverse complement strand
CGCCGCCCTGACCGAGATCGACTACTTCGTCTCGGACGACGGTCTCGACGAACAGGCGCGGTCAGTGCTGATCGAGTCCGTGGGCGAGCTGATCCGCGCGGACACCGGCAAGTCCTGACCCCGCCCCGCTCCGACTACCGACGGTTCAGTGCGCCTCGAAGCTGCCGAGCCGTAGGGACACCGCGCCCGTCGTACCGTCGGTGACGCGCACCGTGGGCCGGTAGTAGGCACCGCCTCGCCGATGTCGTCGTGCGGTGCCCGCTCGACGAGATGAACCGGCACCATGGCTCCAACCACCTACTGATCCGGGTTCCACCGACCGAGCGCAAGGTCTCGGAACTGTTCGAGGGCTGGGCCGACGAGCTGCAGACGTGTCGCAAGTTCGCCGCCGGGGCCCGCAACTTTGAACGATGCCCTCTCCGTCAGCCACGTCGTCAGGGCCTGGCGCGCCGCCCAGATCAAGGCCGAGGCTCACGGCTGGTCGTCACGGCTTCTCGTCGCGGTCCGCAATTCGCTGCTCACCGCGCTGTGCTGCCGTCCCACTGACGAGCCCGTCCCCTACTCCGAACTACAACCGCTGGCCGCGGCCCGACGACCCCCGTCGAACGCCCGCGCACAAACCCTGATCTCGCTGCCGTCTCTGTTCCGTTTACGGGATCGTCCCGATGCGGCTGCGACCGCGCCCGTACGAGTTCGCCCTGTACTTCGGCGTCCGGCCACTGCGCGGTCGTGAGTGTTCCAGGCGGTCCACGCCGCCTGGAACACTCACGACGCCGACGCAGCAGCAGGCTTACCTGGCGAGTTCGGCCGGTTCATCCAGCCGCGTCAGCTTCCGCGGGTTTGCCATCGCATGGATCCGGGTGACTTTCCCGTTTTCCACCACGAGGCTTACCGCGGCCAGTCGGCCGTCGATCTCGATCCGGCCCGCAGGCGCGCCGTTGAGCCACACGGCCGACACCACCCGGTCCGGGCGAGCGAGCATCTTCGCCACGAGTTCGGCCCCGTGGATCGGAGCCGGAGCCGCGGCCGCAAGCCCGCCACCGTCGGCGACAAGAACCACGTCCGGTGCCATGACGTCCAGCAGTTCCTGCAACTGGCCGGTGCGCAGCGCGGCCAGGAACCGGTCCACCACGGCCTGCTGCTCCGACCGGCTCACCTGCACCCGCGGCCGCCGGGCCGCCACGTGCTCGCGTGCCCGCCGCGCGATCTGCCGCACCGTGGCCGCGGACTTCCCGATGGCCTCGGCGATCTCGCCGTACGGCATCTCGAAGACCTCGCGGAGCACAAACACCGCCCGCTCGGTGGGCCCGAGCGTTTCGAGCACGGTCAGCATCGCGATCGAGACGCTCTCCGCGAGTTCGGCGTCCTCGGCGACGTCGGGGCTGGTCAGCAGCGGCTCCGGCAGCCACTCGCCCACGTACTCCTCGCGGCTGCGCGACAACGTCCGCAGACGGTTGAGCGCCTGCCGTGTGACGGTTCGGACGAGGTAGGCCCGCGGGTCACGCACCGTCGAACGGTCGACGTCGGCCCACCGCAGCCAGGACTCCTGCAGCACGTCCTCCGCGTCGGCCGCCGAACCGAGCATCTCGTAGGCGACCGTGAACAGCAGGCTGCGATGGGCGACGAACGGGTCCTCGGTCATGCCGTCGACGCCGCGCCGGACGTCTCAGGGCGCCCGGCCAGCGGAATCTCGCAGGCATCGGAGTAGCCCTGCGACGTGATCCCGTGCGCCGTATTGCACCTCGTCGCCATGTTGGCGAAGCCGATGACCGTGGTGAGTTCGACCAGCGCCGCCGGGCCGAGCCGGTCGAGCAAACGCTTCGACAGCTCGTCGGTGACGGTCGGCGGCGTGTTCGTCATGGCCTCGGCGTACTCCAGCACGTCGCGCTCCAACGACGTGAACACCTCCGACTGCCGCCAGCGCGGCACCTGGCTCGCCTTGGCCAGGTCCAGGTTCTGGTTCAGCGCGTGGAAGTAGTTGACGTCGAGGCACCAGCTGCAGCCGACCTGTGCCGCGACGGCCATGTGCGCGAACGTCTTGAGGCTCGGGTCGGCCGCGTCCCACTGGCCCACCTTGACCGCGAACTCCTTGTTGGCCTCGGCGAGCTTGGGGTTGTTCCACAGCACTTCGTCGGGCTCGGGCACGGCACCGAGGTGCTTGATCATGTTTTCCCTCATCTCGGTGGGGAGCTCCGCCTTCGGAATGCGCAGTGTCATGGTGTTCTCCTTATCCGTTGGCCTGTCGGCCTGTTCGACATGAAGACACCGGCGGATCCACGAATGTGACAACCACCGCCACCGCGCATGGATCGTCAGCACGCGCAGGCCCGTGGCCGCTCTCAGTGACACCCACCCGAACACCCGGCATCTTGGACAAGCGGGCCGCATGGGACCTGGTGCCGCCGGTCGTGGTGGCCTACGCCGGTTACGGGCAGAACGCGGACTTCCGAGCCGGCCTGACCGACAGGCGCATCGCCTGCGTGGTGGCCCTCCGTCCACCCGCACCATGCGCAGCCGGTCACCTCGCCCTGGGGCCCGCAACGACCGCAAGCCGCAGCCCCGCTGCCGCGACAAGCCCTCCTCGGTGGCCGCGCCGGCCACCAGCCACGAGTGGCAGGCCTTCGCTTCGATCACCTGGCGGGAGAGCTCCCGCGGACCGCTGCGCTCACGTTTCGGGGCGCTGCGGGTGTCGCCGGCGGCGGTCTGGGCCCGCGCCTGGCCCAGACCGCCGCCACCACCGAGCACGGCCGCTGGAACGGCCTTCTGCCCGGCGTGACACTGCAGGTCGAATGGTCCGAACGGGCCGACGGCCACCGCGGCCACTGGATCTCCAGCCTGTCGAGGACGCCCCGCTCGTGACCCGGCCGCGTCGTGGCGCCGGTGGCGCTTCGGCGAACAATCGGCGGCCATGCCCAGCGAGTTCCCCGTTACCCGCGTGATCTCGGCACTCGGGCTACCCGTCGTCAGCTGTCGAAGCCGAGGCCGAAACGGTCGAGCGTCCTGAGCCAGAGGTTGCGTCGGCCCTCGTTGCGGTCGGCGCGCGCCATCGACCACTTGGTGATGCCGATCCCGGCAGAGCGGAACGGGTCGGGCGGGAACGGGAGGGGTTTGCGGCGGACGAGCTCCAGCTTGGTCCGCTCGGTGCGTTCGCCCGCCAGGAGGTCGAGCATGACCTCGGCACCGAAGCGCGTGGCGCCGACGCCGAGGCCGGTGAATCCGGCCGCGTAGGCGACCTTCCCGTGATGACTCGTGTCGAAGAACACGCAGAAACGGGTGGCGGTGTCGATGGCACCACCCCAGGCGTGGGTGAACCGGATGCCTTCCAACTGCGGGAAGGTCGTGAAGAAGTGCTGGGCGAGGGTGGCGAAGGTCTCGGGCCGCTGGTCGTGTTCGGCGCGGACCTTGCCGTCGCGATGGTAGACGGCGTCGTAGCCGCCCCAGAGGATGCGGTTGTCCGCGGAGAGCCTGACGTAATGGAACTGGTTGGAGCAGTCGGCGAAGCCCTGCCGGTTCCGCCAGCCGACCGAGGCGAGCTGCTGCTCGGTCAGCGGCTCGGTCATGAGCGCGTAGTCGTACACGGGGACGGTGTACGGGCGGTGGCGGCGCAGCAGGGAGGGATAGGCGTTGGTGGCCAGGGCGGCACGCCGGGCGGTGATCCGCCCGTAGGGGGTACGGACCGCGATCACGCTGCCGTGCTCGGCGAGCGAGGTGGCGGGTGTGTGCTCGTGGATGCGGACGCCGATGTCGAGGCAGGCGCGCTTGAGCCCCCAGGCGAGCCGGGCCGGGTTGACCATGGCGACGTCGTCCTTGTTCCACACGCCGCCGCGGAACGTCGGGGAGTCGATCTCGGCACGGACCGCCTCGGCGCCGAGTAGCAGCGGATTGCCCCCGAACCGGGCGAGGGTCTCGGCCTCCTCCTTCAGCCCCTCGACCTGGTACGGCTCGGTGGCCACCACCAGGGAGCCGGTGCGCTCCCAGGAGCAGTCGATGCCGTGGCGTTCAACGGTGTCCTCGATGGCCTGGAGGTTCTCGCGGCCGAGTCGTTCCAGGAGGCCGATCTCCTCGGGCCAGCGCTGGAGTCCGTTGTGCAGGCCGTGGGTGAGGCTGGACTCGCAGAATCCGCCGTTGCGGCCGGAGGCGGCGCCGCCGGCCTCGTCCGCTTCGATGAGCACCACATCCATGGACGGATCGCGCTCCTTGGCGACGAGGGCGGTCCACAGCCCGGTGTATCCGCCGCCGACCACGAGCAGGTCGCAGGTGGTGCCGCCGACGAGTGCGGGGGCGGCCTGCGGCCGGTCGGGGTCATCGAGCCAGAACGGGGTCGGCGAGGCGTCCCGGAGCGAGGTGAGGTGGTCCATGGGGCGGGGCTCCTTCGGATCGCGGAGGTACGGGCCTCCGAAGTGCCGCCATGAGACCGCCCGGGGGACCACAAGGTCAATGATGTTGACATAAGACTCCCGAATGCCGCCTCCGCGGGCGCCGCCGGGCATCGGCGGGGCCCGCAAGGTCGACGCCTTCGGCCGCCTCGACGTCATGGTCACCAACGCCGGTGTGCTGCGGGACAAGGCACTGCGGAAGATGGGCGACGACGACTTAGACACCGTCGTCGGGGTGCATCTGCGCGGCACGTTCACGTGTGTGCGCGCCGCCGTCGAGCAGGGCGAGGGCGGTCGCATCATCGTCGGTTCATGAACCGCCCGCCGGAACCGCAAGACGCCACGGCACACCGCCCTCCTGCGCGAGAACCACCCATACGGGAGGGAGCGGCTGCTTCGAGCAGCCGCCCGCTTTCGTGTGCTGTCGCGGTGTCAGTTCTCCTTGAAACCGACGTAGTTCTCCGCGAGGGAGGCCGAAGCGGCCTCGGAGCGGGCGATGTAGCGCAGGTGCGAGAGGCGCAGCGCACGGTCGAAGTCGGAGTCGGCGGGGTCGCCGTGCAGCAGGGTCGTCATCGTGTACGAGAAGTGCTCGGCCCGCCAGACGCGGCGCAGCGCGGTCTCCGAGTAGGCGTCGAGCAGTGACTCGTCCTGGTGGGCGTGGTAGCGGGTGAGTGCCTGGGCGAGCAGGGTGACGTCGGCGACGGCGAGGTTGAGGCCCTTGGCCCCGGTGGGCGGCACGATGTGGGCCGCGTCGCCGGCCAGGAAGAGGCGCCCGTGGCGCATGGGCTCGGCGACGAAGCTGCGCATCGGGGTGATGCTCTTCTCGGTGATCGGTCCCCGCCGCAGCGTCCAGTCACCGTCGACGGCGAAGCGGGTCTCCAACTCGTCCCAGATGCGCTCGTCCGGCCAGTTGTCGGTGCTGTCGTCCGGGTCGACCTGGAGGTAGAGACGGCTGACCTCGGGCGAGCGCATGCTGTGCAGGGCGAAGCCGCGCTCGTGGTGGGCGTAGATGAGTTCCTCGCACGAGGGCGGGACGTCGGCGAGGATACCCAGCCAGGAGAAGGGGTACGTCCGTTCCGTCACGGTGAGCAGGCCGTCCGGCACGGAGCGGCGGCCGATGCCGTGGAAGCCGTCGCAGGCCACGACGATGTCGCAGTCGAGGGTGTGTTCGGCACCTTCGTGGCGGTAGCGGATGCTCGGGCGGTCGGTCTCGATGCCGTCGACGGACAGCGCTTCCGCCTCGAACAGGACGGTTCCGCCGTCCTGTTGGCGCCGGTCGATGAGGTCCTTGACCACTTCGGTCTGCGCGTAGACCATGACCGACCGGCCACCGGTGAGGGACGGGAAGTCGACGCGGTGGGAGCGCCGGTCGAAGCGCAGTTCGATGCCGTGGTGCTCCAGGCCCTCGCGGTCCATCCGCTCGCCGGCCCCGGAGTCGCGCAGCACGTCGACGGTGTCCTGTTCGAGGATGCCGGCGCGCTGGCGGCGTTCGACGTAGTCGCGGCTGCGCAGTTCGAGGACGACGTTGTCGATGCCCTGCCGGTGGAGCAGGTGGGAGAGCAGGAGTCCGGCGGGGCCGGCGCCGATGATTCCTACGGTGGTACGGGGCATGAGGGCTCCAGAGAGGGAAGAGGGGTGCTGGGCGCGGCTGGATCAGAAGGGGGACGGGACGCCGTCCTCGGCGAGCACGCGCTGGGCCGTGGCGAAGGCGGAGTTGGCCGCCGGCACACCGCAGTAGACGGCGGAGTGCAGCAGGACTTCCTTGATGTCCTCCGGGGTGAGCCCGTTGCGCAGCGCCGCTCGTACGTGCAGGGCGAGTTCCTCCTGATGCCCGTGAGCGATCAAGGCGGTCAGCGTGAGGCAGCTGCGGGTGCGGCGGTCGAGACCGGGACGGGTCCAGATCTCTCCCCAGGCACAGCGGGTGATGTAGTCCTGGAAGTCGGCGGTGAACTCGGTGGTGCGGGCGACGGCCCGGTCGACGTGCGCGTCGCCGAGGACCGCTCGGCGGACGGCCATCCCCTCGGTGTGCCTGCTGCCGTCGTCGGCGGGGGCCTCGAAGTGGCCGAGGAGGGCGCCGAGGACGGCCTGCGGGCGTTCGGCGGGCGCCAGGTGCGAGGCTCCGGGGAGTTCCAGGAGGGTCGCTCCGGGGATGCCGTCGGCCAGTTCCCGGGCGTGTCCGGGCGGGGTGGCGGGGTCGTCCCGGCCGGCGACGACGAGCGTCGGCACGGTGATCCGGTGCAGATCGGGCCTCAGGTCGTAGGCGGCGAGGGCGTCGCAGCAGGCCGCGTACCCCTCGGGGGCGGCGGTGCGCAGGTCGTCGACGAGCCGTCCGGCCACCTGGGTACGGGTGAATCCGGCGGTGAACCAGCGTCCGGCGGCGCCGGCCGCCAGGGCTTCGGTGCCCTCAGCGCGGACGAGTGCGGCCCGTTCGCGCCACGCGGCGGGTTCGCCGAAGCGGGCGGAGGAGCAGACCAGGGCAAGGCCGGTGATCCGCTGGGGGTGGTGTACGGCGAGGTGGGCGCCGACCGCGCCACCGAGGGAGATGCCCGCGTAGGCGAAGCGGGTCACGCCCAGCCGGTCGGCGAGATCCAGGACCAGCGCCGCGAGGTCGGCGACGACGGTGGCACCGGGCCCGGTGTCGCGCAGAGCGCCGGCGGGGCTGCCGCCGTGGCCCGGCAGGTCCCAGCGGATCACCCGGTGACGGCGGGCCAGGGCGGGGGTCTGGGCGTCCCAGACGGCGAGCGAGGTCCCCAGCGAGGGACCGAGGACGAGGACCGGTGCGTCGGTGGGGCCGTCGATCCGGTGGTGGAGCAAGGGGGTCATGGGTGGCCTTCCGTATCGGCGGAGGACGAGGTCTCTGTCCGCAGGGCGTGGTCGGCGAGCAGGGGCGCGGAGCCGGTGCCGGTGGCCGGGTCGCCGAGGGCACGCAACCGTGCCGGTCCGATCCGGCCGGTGAGCGCGGGGTCCTCGGCGATGAGACCGCTGAGGACGCCTCCGAGGTGCCGCTGCTCGTCGGCGGCTGCCGGGGCGCGGGGTCGAGCGGTTCCAGCGGTACGGCCGAGGAGGCCGCCCGATTCCGCGGCGAGGCGTTCGCTCGCGATCAGGTCCCACGTACGGTGCGGGTTGTCGAGCAGCCGGTCGGGGAAGGCCGTGAGATCCTCGGCGAGTTCGGCGGCGCCAGGGTTCCGGTCACCGGGTCTCCTTCGGCATCACGGGCGCGGCCGTCCGGCGCGCGACCTCGTCGGCGGTCACGCCGGGGGCGGTCTCGACGAGTCGCAGTCCCTCGTCGGTGATGTCGAGGACGGCCAGGTCGGTGATGACGCGGTGGACGCAGGCCCGGCCGGTGAGCGGCAGCGTGCAGGTGTCGACGATCTTGGGGGCACCGTCCTTGGCGGTGTGCTCCATGAGAACGATCACCCGGCGGGCGCCGTGGACGAGGTCCATCGCCCCGCCCATCCCCTTGACCATCCTTCCGGGGATTGCCCAGTTGGCAAGGTCACCGCGGGCGGAGACCTGCATGGCGCCCAGGATCGCGGTGTCGATGTGACCACCGCGGATCATGCCGAAGGAGAGCGCGGAGTCGAAGAAGGCGGCGCCCGGCACGACGGTCACCGTCTCCTTGCCCGCGTTGATCAGGTCGGGGTCGACCTCGTCCTCGTACGGGTACGGGCCGACGCCGAGGAGTCCGTTCTCCGAGTGGAGGACGACGTCGACGCCCTCGGGGAGGAAGCTCGGTACCCGAGTGGGGAGTCCGATCCCGAGGTTGACGTACGAGCCGTGGTCAAGTTCCCGGGCTGCGCGGGCCGCCATCTCGTCCCTGGTCCAGCTCATCGGGTGCGTACCGTCCTTCGCTCGATGCCCTTGTCGGCGGCCTGTTCGGGGGTCAGTGCCAGCACCCGCTGTACGAAGACGCCGGGGAGGTGGACCTGATCGGGATCCAGCTCGCCGGGTTCCACCAGTTCCTCGACCTCGGCGACGGTGATGCGGCCCGCCATGGCGGCGAGCGGGTTGAAGTTGCGGGCCGCACGGGCGAAGACGAGGTTGCCGTGGCGGTCGCCCCGGGCGGCGCGCACCAGGGCGAAGTCGGTGGTGATGCCGTGTTCGAGGACATATGCCCTGCCGTCGTACTCGCGTGTCTCCTTGGGTGGGGAGGCGACCGCCACGCCGCCGTCCGGCGCGTACCGCCAGGGCAGCCCGCCCTCGGCGGCCTGGGTGCCGACGCCCGCCGGGGTGAAGAAGGCCGGGATGCCGCAGCCGCCGGCCCGCAGGCGCTCGGCGAGGGTGCCCTGCGGGGTGAGTTCCAGCTCCAGTTCGCCGCCGAGGTAGCGGCGGGCGAACTCCTTGTTGTCACCGATGTAGGAGCCGGTGACACGGCTGATCCGGCCCGCCGCGAGCAGGATGCCCAGGCCGCCACCGTCGACGCCGCAGTTGTTGGAGACGACGCTCATCCGTCCGGAGCCGTGGGCGTGCAAGGCGCGAATCAGGACGTCCGGTACCCCGCTCAGCCCGAAACCTCCAACGGCGAGCGAGGCGCCGTCTCCGATGTCCGCCACCGCTTCGGCAGCCGTTGCTATGACCTTGTCCATATAACGACCCTTTTCACTCGGGTTTCACCGTCAAGGCGTTCGCCTGGTGAACTTTCGTTCATCATTGGTGGCGGGCTGAGTGTCCGCCCACACTTCGGGCCGTGTCAACAGCAGCGGGTACGGTTTCCGCACGGTGATCAGCCCACGACGCTCCGAGGAGGCCAGACGATGTCCCAGCTCACCGAGGTGACGACGGCACCCGAGGCCACGACGGTGCCCGACGAGCTGGTCGGACCGCTGGAGCGCGGACTGGCCGTACTCCGCGCCGTGGCCGCGGGACCGGGGACGCGCCACCGCCCGGGAGATCTCGTCCGCACCACCGGGCTCGCCCGATCGACGGTCGACCGGGTCGCCACCACGCTCGTCCGCCTCGGGTTCCTGCGGACCGAGGACCGTGATCTGCTGCTGGCCCCGCGCTCGGCGGAGCTGGGCAACGCCTATCTGGCCGGCTGCGCCTTCCTCGAAGCCCTCGGCCCGCGCGCCGAGGCCCTCGCCGACGAGCTGGACGAGTCGGTGTCGGTGGCCGTTCCCGACGGCGACGGGGTCCGCTTCATCGCCCAGGCGGCCCGCCGCCGGGCCATGGCGATCTCGTTCCGGGTCGGCGATCTTCTGCCCGCCGAACGCTGCGCGCCCGGCGCCCTGTTCGCCGCCGACTGGGACGACGTACAGCGGGAGCGGTGGCGGGCCCGCCGCCTGCACGACCCGCTGGACACCGGCTTCCCGGCCCTGCCGCCCCGGCCGGCCGGGGCGGAGTCCGCGTCCGAGGAGGTCGAGGCCGGCTTCCTCGCCCGAGTTCGGCAGGCACGTGAGGACGGATTCGCCGTCGACAGCCGGCTGATCGAGCCCGGGCTGATCGCCGTCTCGCTGCCGGTCCGCGACCCGGCGGGCACGGTGGTCTGCGCCGTCAGCGCGGTCAGCCACACCAGCCGGCACAGCACCGAGTCCCTGACGGTGCGGGCCCTGCCCCCGCTGTCCGCGGCCGTCGCCGCCATGGAGGCTGCCCTGCGCACCCCGTCGGCCACCGGGACGCCGGCCACCGCCGCGCCGGTCCGCCCGCCCCACTCGGGCAGCGCGCTCAAGGAGGAACTCGGCGCCGGCTTCCTCCAGTCGCTCGCCCGGGGTCTCGACGTGCTGTGCGCCTTCAGCTCGATCGACGGCCCGGCCCGCCTGGCCGACCTCGCCCGCCTCACGGGGCTCCCCCGCGCCACCGCCCGCCGGTCGCTCATGACGCTGCGCCACCTGGGGTACGTACGGGAGGACGCGGACGGTTTCCGGGTACTGCCGCGGGTCATGGAGCTCGGCTACGCCCGGCTTTCAGGCCTGACGCTCGCCGGGATCGCCACCCCGCACCTCGCCGAACTGGTCGGCCGGGTCCACGAGTCCGCCTCCCTGGCCGTGCTCGACGACGACGAGATCCGCTACGTCGCCCGGGTCGCGAGCACCCGGATCATGCACATCGACATCACCGTGGGCACCCGGCTGCCCGCGTACGCCACCTCGATGGGCCGGGTGCTGCTCGCGGCCCTCCCCGACGACCGGCGCGCGGCGCGGCTGGCCCGGGTGACGCCCGAGGCGCTGACGCCCCGCACGGTGGCCACGCCCGAGGCCCTCGCCGAGGCAGTGACGGCTACCGCCCGACTCGGCTACGCGTGGGTGGAACAGGAGTTGGAGGAGGGGCTGCGTTCGATCGCGGCGCCGGTCACCAACGGCGGCGGCCAGGTCGTGGCCGCGGCCAATGTGGCGCTCCACGCCGGCCGCGCCACCGGCGAGGAGAGCCTGGCGACGCTCCTCCCCCATCTGCTGGAGACCGCCGCGCGGATCAGCGCCGACCTCGCCGCGGTGGGCCGCTTCTCCCCCGTGCCCACCGGCTGATCCTCACGGCCGCCGGGCTCGGGCGCGACGGTCCCGGGAGCCGTTCGCCGGGACGCTCGTGGCGGGCAGGCGCGCCCCATCGCTTCCGGCATCACTTCCAGGCGAAGGGACAGCCTCTCTCGCTCATGCCGGCGGCGAGCGGGGCGTCGGTATTGCGGACGGCGCCCCGCTCGGTCGGCCTGCGGCGCCACCGCTCGGGAGCCATGCGGATGACCATGCGCCGACTTATGACAACACCGTTGACGCGTAACGCCCGAGCCGCTTCCATGGCGCCGACCTCACGTTCCCTCATGTTCTGGAGGATCCGTATGACCACGGCCGATCTGGTCTTCACACGCGGCCCCGTCTTCACCGCCGATCCGGCCCGCTCCCGGGCCACCTCGCTCGCTGTTGTCGGCGACCGGATCGCCGCCGTCGGGCACGACGACGTGCGTGAGCTCATCGGCCCCGGCACCGAAGTCGTCGACCTCACGGGGAAGTTGCTGCTCCCCGGCTTCCAGGACGCTCACATCCACCCGGTGTACGCCGGGGTGGAGCTGGCCGAGTGCGATCTGACCGGCACCGTCGGTGTCGAGGAGTACCTGGCCCTGATCCGGACCTACGCGGACGCCCACCCCGACCACGCGTGGATCACCGGTGGCGGGTGGTCGCTGGAAAGCTTCGACGGCGGACTGCCCACCCGGCAGCTCCTCGACTCCGTGGTCCCGGACCGCCCGGTCCTGCTGGCGAACCGCGACCACCACGGCGCCTGGGCCAATACGCGGGCGCTCGAACTGGCCGGGATCACCGCCGCCACCCCCGATCCCGTCGACGGCCGCATCGAGCGCGAGCCGGACGGTTCGCCCAGCGGGATGCTCCAGGAAGGCGCCACGGCGCTGGTCTCCCGGCTGGTGCCGGCGAGCACTCCTGCGGACCGGCTCGCGGGTCTGCTGCGCGCGCAGGAGCTGCTGCACTCCCTCGGCATCACCGGCTGGCAGGACGCCCTGCTCGGTGTGTTCAACGGCAAGGCCGATCCGTCGGATGCCTATCTGGCCGCCGCCCGCGACGGCTCGCTCACCGCCCGGGTCACCGGCGCGCTGTGGTGGGACCGCGAGCGCGGCGCCGAGCAGATCGACGAACTGGCCGCGCTGCGCGAGAAGTTGAGCCACGGACGGTTTCGGGCCGGCTCGGTGAAGATCATGCAGGACGGCATCGCCGAGAACTTCACCGCCGCGATGACCTCCCCGTACCTCGACGGCTGCGGCTGCGCCACCGCCAACAGCGGTCTGAGCTTTGTCGACCCGCACGCGCTGCGCGCCCATGTCACCCGGCTCGACGCCCTCGACTTCCAGGTCCATTTCCACGCGCTCGGCGACCGGGCCGTCCGCGAGGCACTCGACGCGATTGAAGCCGCGGTCGAGGCCAACGGCCGACGCGGCAACCGCCACCACCTGGCCCACCTGCAGGTCGTCCACCCCGACGACATCAGGCGCTTCGCCCAGCTGGGCGCCATCGCCAACATCCAGCCGCTGTGGGCCGCCCACGAGCCCCAGATGGACGAGCTGACCATCCCCTTCCTCGGGCCCGAACGCGCCGCCTGGCAGTACCCGTTCGGCGACCTGCTGCGCGCGGGCGCCACCTTCGCCGCGGGCAGCGACTGGCCGGTCAGCAGCCCGGACCCGATCGAGGGCATCCACGTGGCGGTCAATCGGAGGGAGCCCGGGGCCACCGACAGCCGGGTCTTCCTCCCCGAGCAGCGCCTGGACCTGGCGACGGCCGTCGCCGCGTACACGGCCGGCACTGCTCACGTGAACGGCTTGGACGACGCCGGCAGCCTGCTCCCCGGCAACCTGGCCGACCTGGTGGTCCTGGACCGCGACATCTTCACCGCGCCGCCGGAGGAGATCGCCGAGGCGCGGGTCCTGCAGACGTATGTCGGGGGCTCGCTCGTGCACTGCGCCTGAGCGAGCCGCCCGGACCGCGCTCAGTCCGCCCGGGCCGTGCTGGTGCCGTGACCGGCCATATTTGCCCCATGAGGAGCGTCGTCCGATGCGTGCGATCGCAAGGCGGCCACAAGTCCTTGTAGCCGAGCTACAAGGACTTGTGGCCAACGCGGCGAGCGGGCGTGCCGGGCGGCGCGACGGGGCAAAGCTTGCCGGGAGGGGCACTAGGTACGCAGCGAGGACGCCCGTACCTCGAGCCGGGTCGGCACCAGCACCCCGGCCGACGGACCGCCTCCCTGCTCCAGTGCGGCGACGAGGAGTTGGATCCCGGCCTCCGCGACCTCCTGGGGTCCCAGGCTCAGCGTCGTCATCGGAGGCCGGGTGTGGGTGGCCGTCGTGTCCTCGCTGACGCACACCACGAGCAAGTCGCCGGGTACGTCGTATCCGTGGCGGCGCGCCGCCTCCAGGACCAGGGGCGGGCTCGCCTCGGCCACTACGAACAGCGCGTCGGGCCGGTCGGCCCCGGTCAGGGCCTTCTCGACGGCTCGTACGACCGGTCCGTTGCCGGCCTCGGCGGCGAACGCGACCTGCTCGGGCACTCCGTGCTCGGCGCACCAGTCGCGGTAGGCGGCGAGCGCTCCCGCGTGGAACCGCGTCGTACTGTCGGGCACCACGAGCGCGGGCCACCGGGCGCCTTCCGCCTCGAGGTGGTCGAGCGTCTCCCGCACGGCCGTCACGACGTCGACGTCCACCCAGTGCGCCCCCGGCCGCCCCTCGGCGGAGCGGTCGGTGAACACCGGGATCCGGGCGGCGATCAGGTCGTCGATGATCCGGTCGTCGCCGACCGGATCGGCGACGATCACCGCGTCGAGCGGCAGCTCTGCCCACTCGCTGTGCAGCGAACCCGCGGGCAGCAGCACCAGCGCGTAGCCGCGCTTGAGTGCCGCCGCCGCGGTGGCGCTCGTCAGCTGGGCGAAGTACGGCGACTCAAAGAACGTCCAGGGGGCACCGGCGAATTCGCCCACCACGTATCCGATCAACCGGGCCCGTCCCGCGCGCAGTTGGCGCGCGGTGGCGTTGGGCCGGTAGCCCATCCTCCGCGCAGTCTCCCTGGCCGTCTCCCGTACAGCCGGGGAGAGCCGCCCGGTGCCGTTGAGGGCCGCCGAGACGGTGGTCTTGGACAGTCCCGCTTCACGGGCCACGTCGACGAGCCGGACGCGCGGCGGGGTGGGCGGCGAGGCAGGTCCGCCACGCTCTGGAACAGCATTCGTCATGGGGCTGATGCTGCCACCCTCGCGGCCTCGGCAAAACCGTTCCCGCAAAGCCTTGTGCGGGAACGTTCCCGCATCAATACTCGCCCCATCCCTCAGCGCCCGTCACTACACCCGTAAAGGGGTGGGTCTCCATGCGCATGCCCAAAGCCATCGCGCTGCTCGTCTGTACCGTCGCCGTCGCGACCACCGCCACCGCCTGCTCCGGCGCCACCACTCCTCGATCCTCCGGGAAGGGCACCGGCCCCGCCTACCGGGTCACCCCGACCTCGCCACCGGCGAAGGGCCGCCTGGACTCGATCACATGGTCCCTCTACGCCGAGCCCTACACGCTCGACTACGCCCTGGCGTACGACTACCCGCCGAACACCGTGCTCGCGAACGTGTGCGAGCAGCTGTTGCGGGTCACTCCCGACATGAAGATCGAACCCGGCCTCGCGGTCAAGTACGCCCAGCCGAATCCCAAGACGCTCGTGTACACGCTGCGTCCCGGGGTGAAGTTCCACGACGGAACGACCATGACCGCGGACGACGTGGTCGCCTCCCTCAAGCGCCACATGAACCCGGCCACCGGATCCCCCTGGGCGTCGGCGTTCAAGAACGTCGACGCCATCGAGAAGACCGGCCCCCTGGAGGTGACGATCCGACTGAGCAACCCCGACACCCTGTTCAACGAACTCATGGCCGCCTCCCCCGGCACCGTCGAGAGCGCCGCCTTCCTGGCCAAGGCCGGCAAGGACTACGGCGGCCCCAAGGGCAAGGTCGACTGCACCGGCCCGTACTCCCTCGCCGACTGGGCCCAGGGCGACTCCATCACCCTCAAGAAGCATGCCGCCTACTGGGACACGTCACTGGCCCCGAAAACGGACAAGGTGACATTCACCTTCATCGAGGACCCGGCCGCCCGGTCCAACGCCTTCCTCTCGGGCACGGCCGACGGCGGGTACATGGTGCCCTCGTCCTCGCTCGCGCAGCTGCGCTCCAGCGGCAAGGGAACCGTGCTGTTCGGCCCCAACACCGCCGCGGCGGACCTCGCCGTCCTCGACTTCAAGGGCACCCTCGGGGACCTCAGGGTCCGCAGGGCCCTGTCCATGGCGCTCGACCGGAAGAACATCATCAAGGCCGCCGCCGGCGGCATCGGCATCCCCGCCAAGGCCCCCGCCGCGCGGGGCGCATGGGCACTGGCCCCGGAGAAGACCGCCGGCTACTTCGACGCCCTCCCCGAGCCGGTGTACGACCTGGCGGCCGCGAAGAAGCTCGTCGCCGAGGCCGGCGCCAAGGGCCGGAAGGTCACCATCGCCACGAGCTCGCTCGCGCCGGAGGTCAGTGTCGTCGCCAACGCCGTCCAGGCGGCCGGCCGGCAGATCGGCCTCGACGTCCAGCTGAAGGCCGTCAGCCCCGACGCGTACAGCAGCATCTTCGTCGACCCCAACGCGCGCCACGGCCTCGACCTGGTCATCACCAACGGATACGACAACACCCCCGACCCGCTGGAGTTCTACCAGTACCTGCGCACCGGCGACTTCGGGAACTACGGCAACTGGTCCGACGCCGCGTACGACGCCGCCTTCGACCGGGCCAACGCGGAGCCCGACCCGGCCGCCCGGGCGGACCTGACCGCCAAGCTCCAGCGGATCGCGATGGACCAGCTCCCGATCATTCCGCTGTACGAGGCGCCGTACTCGGTCTTCCTCGGCAACCGGATCACCGGCGCCGCCACCGGCATCGCGCAGCTGTACTACCCGTGGGCCGCGACGATCGGGGCCGCGAAGCCATGACCCGCTACCTCGTCGGACGGTTCCTCGGCCTGGTGACCGTACTGTTCGTGACCTCGCTCGTGGTCTTCGGCACGGTCCACCTGGCCCCCGGGGACCCGGTGTCCTTCCTGCTCCACGGCCGCCCCGCGACTCCGGAGACCACGGCGGCGCTGCGCGCCCAGTACCACCTGGACGACCCGCTGCCCGCGCAGTACGCGAAGTGGCTCGGCGCCGTGCTGCAGGGCGACTTCGGCCGGTCCGCCCAGTTCCACCAGGACGTCGGGAGCCTCATCGCCTCCCGGCTTCCGGGCACCGCCCTGCTGGTCGGGTACGCGGCCCTGCTGGTCGCCGTTCTCGGGGTGGCGGCCGGCGTCCTCGCCGCGCTGCGCCCCGGCGCGGTGGACCGCGTGGTGCTGCTCGGCACGGGCGTGGCCACGGCGACGCCCTCGTTCGTCAGCGCCATGGCGCTCGTCTCGCTGTTCTCCGTCCAACTGGGCTGGTTTCCGGGGCCGGGCGGCACCCCTGAGGGCTTCACGGACCGGGTGTACCACCTGACGCTGCCGGCCTTCGCGTTGGCGCTGACCTTCGCCGGTCTGCTCGCCCGGGTGACCCGCTCGGCGATGCTCGACGAACTGCGGCGCGAACACGTCGAGGTGGCGCGCGCCCGCGGTGTCGCACGGCGTGCCGTAGTCCGCCGGCACGTGCTGCGCAATGCGCTCGGGCCCGTCGTCACCGTCGGCGGCACCATGCTCGCCGGTCTGCTCATCAGCACCTCGATCGTCGAGACCGCCTTCGACGTGTCCGGAATCGGCTCCCTGCTCGTGCAGTCGGTGACGGCCAAGGACTTCGCCGTCGTCCAGGCGATCACGCTGCTCAGCGTGGCGGCCTTCGTCGTGGTGAACCTCGCCGTCGACCTGCTCGCCCCGCTCATCGACCCCCGGTTGTCCCTCCACGGGGAAGGCTCCTCATGACCACCACCGCACCTCCCCCGGCCGCCGCACCCGGTGCGCTGCGCCGCCGCCCCGGTCTGGGCGGCCTCCAAGTCCTCGGCCAGGGCCCGCTGTTCACGGCGGCCGTCGCGGTCCTGTTCGTGCTCGTCCTGGTCGCTGTCCTGGCACCCGTCCTCGCACCGTACGATCCCGAGTCGCTCGACCTTGCGGCGAGCCTGGTCGGGACCACGGGAGACCACCTGCTGGGCACGGACCAGTCGGGCCGGGACATCCTGTCCCGGCTGATCCACGGCGCGCGGACCGGTCTGCTCGGACCGCTGCTCGTCGTCGGCGTCTCCACCCTCCTCGGCACCCTGCTCGGCGTGGTCGCCGCCTGGCGGGGCGGCTGGGCGGACGCGGTCGTGTCCCGGTCGATGGACATGGTGTTCGCGATCCCCGGGCTGCTCCTGGCGATCCTCCTGGTGGCCGTCGTCGGCTCCGGCATGACCGCACCGGTGATCGCGATGGCCGTGGCCTACACCCCGTACGTGGGACGGCTGGTGCGCGGCATCGCGCAGCAGGAGAAGGCCCGCCCGTACATCGAGTCGTACCGGGTGCAGGGCTGGTCGGGCTGGACGATCTGCCTGCGGCACCTGCTGCCCAACATCGCTCCGACGGTCTTTGCGCAGTCCGCGATGAACTTCGGGTACGCCCTGATGGACCTGGCGGCCCTCTCCTTCCTCGGCTTCGGTGTGCAGCCGCCCACCGCCGACTGGGGCGCCATGATCAACGAGGGTCAGTCGGCCCTCCAGCAGGGGGCGATGCTGCCCGCCCTCGCGCCGTCGGCGTGCATCGTGCTCGCCGTGGTGGCGTTCGGCATCGTCGGCGAGGGACTCGCCGACCGGATCGCGAAGCGGGAACGGTGAGCGCCATGACCGAAACCAGCACTCCGGTGCGTGGCACCGGGGACCACTCCCCCGTGCTCGAGATGCACGGCCTCGGCGTACGTCTGCCGGACGGGCAGGCTGCCCGTCCGATCCTGGACGAGGTCAGCCTCCGGGTCCTCCCCGGGGAGACGGTCGGGCTGGTCGGCGAGTCCGGCTCGGGCAAATCCGTGGCCTGCCGCAGCGTTCTCGGGCTGCTGCCCGAAGGCGCACGGACCAGCGGAGAGGTACGCGTCGCCGGCCGTGACGTGCTGAGCATGAGCCGTACGGAACTGGCCGCGCTCCGGACCCGGCAGGTGGCCATGGTCTTCCAGGACCCGCGCGCCTCCCTCAATCCGCTGCGCCGCGTCGGCGACTTCCTCACCGAAGGGCTGCGCGCGGCCGGCAGCCCCGCCGCCGCGGCCGGCGCACGGGCCGAGGAACTCCTCGACGCCGTGGGCATCCGCGATCCGCGGGGCGCGCTGCGCCGCTATCCGCACCAGTTCTCCGGCGGAATGCTCCAGCGGGTGGTCATCGCCGCGGCCCTCGCGGCCGAGCCCGCCCTGCTGGTCGCCGACGAGCCGACCACCGCCCTCGACGTCACGACCCAGGCGGAGATCATCGCGATCCTCACCCGACTGCGGGCCGAGCAGGGCACCGGGCTTCTCTTCGTCACCCACGACCTCGAACTGGCCTCGGCCATCTGCGACCGCGTGTACGTGATGTACGCGGGCCGGATCGTCGAGACCGGGGGCACCGACGAGCTGTTCGACCGGCCCCGCCATCCGTACACGGCGGGACTCCTCGCCTGCACCCCGCGCATCGAACCGGGCGCACCGGCCCCGCGGCCCATCCCGGGCCGCCCCGTCTCCCTCGCCGAGGCACCTCCGGGGTGTGCCTTCACGACCCGCTGCGCCCACGCACAACCGCGCTGCTCCGAGGAGCCTCCCGTACTGGCGCGGTACGGCGACGGACTCGCCGCGTGCCACCGCGCCGACGAAGGGATCACGCTGTGACCGGCACGACGAAGGGGCTCGTGGTCGAGGGGCTGTGCAAGCGGTACGGGGACCATGCGGCGGTCGACGACGTGTCGTTCACGCTGGCACCGGGGGCTTCGCTGGCAATCGTCGGCGAGTCCGGCAGCGGGAAGACGACGACCGTACGGATGCTGGTGGGCCTGGCACGGCCGGACGGCGGCACCGTCCGCCTGGACGGCCGGGACCGCTCCGCCCGCGCCCGGAGCCGGGCCGAACGGCTCGCGCGCGCCCGCGAGATGCAGATGGTCTTCCAGGATCCGTATCTCTCGCTGGACCCACGGGTGACGGTCGCCGACTGCGTCGACGAGGTGCTGCGCCTTCACACCCGGCTGGACGCGGCCGCCCGTCGCTCGCGGGTCGCCGAACTCCTGGACCAGGTGGGCCTCGGCGAACGGGAGGCCGGGGCCCTGCCCCGGCGTCTCTCCGGCGGACAGCGCCAGCGCGTCGCCATCGCCCGGGCCCTGGCGGTCGAACCCCGCGTCCTCATCCTCGACGAGGCGGTCGCGGCGCTCGACGTGTCCATCCAGGCACAGATCCTCGACCTGCTCGCCACGATCCGGCGCGAGTCGGGCATCGGGTACCTCTTCGTCACCCACGACCTCGCCGTGGTCCGGCACATCGCCGACGACGTCCTGGTGCTCAGGTCGGGCCGAGTCGTCGAGGCGGGCCCGACGCATCGCGTGCTGGACACCCCGGAGCATCCGTATACCCGTCTGCTCCTCGACTCCGTACCGCGTCGCGGCTGGGACCCGAGCCTGGCGACGGTGGGCCGCCGCGCCCTCGACTGACGGACACCGGCCTGACCGCCGCCTCGCGGCGGTCAGGCGGGCCCACGTCAGGCCGTACGGAGAAGCGTCCACGTAGGTACCGGCCTCGTTCCGCAACCGCCGACCGTCCGGCGTCACGCCACAGCTCTCGATGTGCGTAAGGAGCATGCACACGAACTGCGGTGGGACGGGCACAGGTCGCGTGACTGTAGGGCATGTTTCGGAAGTCCCGCTTGCCAGGCGGCGTCTGGCCCGCCCTACGGGCGGACGACACTACTTTCGAAACACGCCCCAGTAGGGTCGGGGACTGGCGCGGTGGCTCACGCTCCGTTTCCGGTCCCCGACCCACCAAGTGCTTGCTGCGGTAGTTGCCGTGCCGCAGCGGTATCCACCTCGTTCAGCACGCTCCGTCGGGCCCCCGAGGAGCGATCCCGGGTCAGGGCGTACGGACCGGAGCGCCCAGCCGGTAGCCGTCGTCGGTGGAGAACGCGGCGGCGACGGCGAAGCGATCCGCTCGGACGAGCGTCTGCCGCCACTCGACCTGGCGTCGGCCGGTGTCGTGACCGAGCCTGTCGATCGCGAACAGCGCGGTGGACTCGGGGCAATCGAGCAGGGTGCGCTCTCCGCGGCCGGGCGTGACGGCCCGAATGCGCTCCCAGCCGCCGCTGATGCGAGTGCCGCAGTGGCGTTCGAGCTCGTCGTAGAGCGAGGTGCGGGTGAAGTCGACGTCCAGGAGCGGGCGGGCCACGTCCGCAGGAAGCCACACGCGATCGACGGCGAGCGGCTCCTCGTCGGCGAGACGGAGACGTTCGAGGAAGACGAGCGGTGTGGATTCCTCAAGTCCCAGACGGGCAGCAATGACACCGTCGGCGCGCTGGTCGAGCACACGTACGATGCTGCGCTGGACGGCGCCGACCTCCTCGACAGATCGAAAAAGGCTGTACGCCTCACCGACCTTCTGCTCCAGCGGGTGGCCAGCAGTGAACCGGGAGACCTTGCCGCGCCGGGCGGTGACGAGGCCCTCCGCACGAAGCTGACGGAGGGCCTCGCGGACCGTGTGCCGACTGACCTGGTACTCGGCGACGAGGTCGTGCTCGCCGGGGAAGACGTCGCGGAACTCGCCGTCTTCGAGACGGCGCAGCAGGTCGGCGCGCAGCTGTGCCCATAGCGGCTTGCCCGCGGATCGAGTGAGGGAACGGGGGCCGGGTCGGGAGGTCACCGGTGCCCTCCTGGGGCTCGGGGGTCGGACGGAGGCTACTGACACAACGTGAATGTTCGTACATTTGCAGGGGCGGTGCAAACCCGCGCTCACCGGCTCCTCGGACTAAGACCGGCCGGCACATGGGGGGTGGGAGAAGGAGCGGGGCTGGGTACGTGCAGCTGCAAGGCGGAGGAGGGAAGGCAACGCGAAGGGGGTCCCCCCATGCCTTCAGGGCTATGGGGGAGTTGTTGACTGACGACAACGCCGGAGGGGGTCCCCCCTGGCCCTCAAGGCCTTGGGGGAGTGCGTGCCCAGCCCCGCGACGCCGCCTCCCATGTGCCGGTCGGTCTAAAAACGCGTTGACCTGGCCCGCAGGGGTGGCGGCGCGACGTGACCGGCACCCGTACCCCCCGGCGGGTTCCGGACGCCAAAGGCCGCGCGACGGGCTCGGTTGCCCGTCGCTCAGGCGGCAGCCGATCAGCAGTGACCGTCACCCGCCGCGGCACCGATCGCGGCCGTGCGGGAAACCTCAGACGAGCACGTCGATGAGCATGAACACGGCCATCGCGAGCAACAGGGTGGCGAAAGCCCGCTGCAAGGTGGCACCGGAGAGCTTGGCTGCCAGCCGCTTGCCGTCCCAGGCGCCGAGGATGGCCGCGCCCACGAACGGACCGAAGATCGCGAGGTCGAGGGACATTCCTCCGGCCGCTAGGCGGGTGGCGAGGGACGCGACCGAGTTGATGAGGATGACCACGAGGCTGGTGCCGACAGCCTTCCGCATCGGCAGGCGGAGCACCGACACCAGGGCGGGTACGGCCAGGAAGCCGCCGCCGACGCCCAGCAACCCGGTCACCGCACCCAGGCCGGCCCCGGCCGCGGCGGTCCGCAGGTACCCGGCCCGGCCGACGGACCTCCCATGGCCGTCGGCGGCGTCAGCGCCGCCCGCCTCTTCCGGCGCGGGACCGCCCGCACCCTTTGCGGCCACGCTTGTCCCGCCGGCCGTTCGGTGTGCCGCCCGGACGGCGGTCGCGTCCGCAAGCCCGGACCGGCCGGAGTGGGACGTGACGGCCCCCACGGCCGGCCCGGGTGCGGTGGCCTGCGAGGCCGCCGTCTCGGACGCGGCGGCCTGGCGCGTCCCGTGCGCTGCGCGCAGACCGCGCAGCATCACCGCAGCGGCGAGTGCGGCCAGGACAGCGAACGCGGTGGTCAGCACGGCCTGCGGGATGCGGTGGGCGACCATGGACGCCCCGATGGCGGGTGCCACGCCGGCCGCGGCGAACAGGGCGCCGGTCCGCCAGCGGATGTTGCCGGTGCCGACGTGGCGGGCGAGGGCGGTGACGGAGGTGACGGTGACGACGACCAGACTGGTGGTCCCGGCGTCGGCAGGTGCGACGCCCAGGAGATACACCAGGGCCGGGACCGCGAGCACACCCCCGCCACCACCGAGCGCGCCGAGAGCCAGGCCGACCACGGCTCCGCAGAGCAGGGCGAGGATCAGGACGCTCACGCCGGGACGCCACCCGGAGTCGTGTCGGCGGGGTGCGTGACCTCACCACGCCAGGCGGAGAAGCCGCCGCGTAGGTCGGTGGCCTCGAAGCCGCGGGCGCGCAGTACGGACGCGGCCACCGATGAGCGGTTGCCGCTCGCGCAGAACACGGTCAGCGACTGGTCGGTCGGCAACTCGCTGAGGCGGCCGACCAGTTCGGGCAGCGGGATGAGGCGAGCGCCGGGGATGGTGCCGCTTTCACGCACCTCGCCCGGGCCGCGCACGTCCACCAGCTCGAAGTCGTCCGCGTCCTTGGCGAGCTGGTCGTCGAGGCCGGCGGCTTCCACGCGCACGGCGGCGGTCAGGTATTCGGCGTCGACGGCGTCAACCGGGGTCGTCAAGGCACCGAGGACGTGGTCGAAGCCGATGCGGGCGAGACGGTTGCGGGCCTCGCGCGCGGTGGCCGGGTCGCCGCACAGGATGATGCTGTCCCGGGCGTCGAGCACCTCGCCAGCGAGTTCGGCGAAGCGTCCGCCGAGGGGGACGTTGACCGCGCCGGGCAGGTGGGCGGAGGCGAACGACTCCGGGTCCCGCGTGTCCAGGACGACGGCGCCGTGCGCCCGCGCGTCGAGGAAGGCCTCCGGGGCGAGGGGGGCAGCGGGGGTGTTTTCGTCAAGGACTGGACGTGCCTGGCGGTTGCGCACGGATGTGAACGCGAAGTAGGCGGGCGCGGCGGGCTGGCCTTCGGTCACAACGGAGACGAACTCGTCCTCGGTCATGTCGGCCAGGGCATAGTTGCCCAGGCGCTGGTTGCCGATCGTACAGCTCAGCTCGGTCGAGAGGTTCTTGCCGCAAGCCGAGCCGGCCCCGTGCGCCGGGTAGACACGTGTGTCGTCGGGGAGGGTGAGCAGGCGCTCGCGGGTGGAGTGGTACAGGGCGCGGGCCATGTCCTCGGCGGACCGGCCGCGGGCGCTGAGCAGGTCGGGACGGCCGACGTCGCCGATGAACAGCGTGTCGCCGGTGAGGACACCGTAGGGTATGGCGTCGCCTGCATGTTCGCGTACGACGACGCAGATCGACTCGGGGGTGTGACCAGGGGTGTGCAGGATCTCCAGGTCGACCTCGCCGAGGCTGAGGTGCTCGCCGTCGTCCAGGGGGTCGGTGTCGAAGTCGAGCGTGCCGGCGGAGCCATAGGAGATGCGGGCGCCGGTGCGCTCGGCCAGCTCCAGGTGACCGGAGAGGAAGTCGGCGTGGATGTGGGTCTCGAGGACCCGCTCTATGGTCAGGCCGTGACGCTCGGCGGTGGAGATGTAATCGTTGACGTCGCGCTGTGGGTCGACCACGACGGCCCGGCCGGTGGTGCGGTCGCCGACGAGGTACGAGGCGTGGGAGAGGCAGTCGAGGTAGAACTGCACGAAGACCAGCGGTCCGGTGTGGTTCGTCATGACGGGCTCCTGAGGATAAGCGGTGAGGATGCGCCGGGGCATCGGGCCCGGGCGCGAGTGGCGGGTCAGTGGGGCCGCGCGTCATGGATGCGGCGCGGCGACGGCTAGGGCCTGTTCTGAGTTCCCCGTCGTCCGCGCGAAGCGCGGGCGCAGCGGTGGTCGGTGCGTGCGATCGGCGTGCGGTGTCGCAGGTCATGT
>NZ_JBEZKL010000111.1:0-23991 GCF_040704695.1 Streptomyces sp. NPDC048411 | reverse complement strand
CCCTAGTAGCTCCGCTACGAGGACCTTCCAGCGCCTTGGAATCGCACGCACCAGACCGCGTCCGCTTTCCGATCGAAGGTCACCCGACAGGCTCTGAGCCACGGGGGAGGCCGTAACGCTTCCGGTCACAGCTCCACGCGCAGCTCCTTCAGGCCCCTGATCACGTAGCCCGGGTTCCACTCCGGCTCGGCCGCCAGCCGCATCCGGGGCGCCCGACGCAGCAACTCACCGAAGGAAGCAGCGAGTTCGACCCGGGCGAGTGGCGCGCCCAGGCAGAAGTGGATGCCCGCACCGAAGGTGATGTGCGGGTTCTCCTGCCGGGACAGGTCCAGCGTGTCCGGGTCCGCGAAGCGCGCCGGGTCGCGGTTGGCGGAGCCGAAGAGCAGGGCCACCTCGGAGCCGCGCGGAATGACCGTGCCGTCGATCTCGATGTCGTCGAGGACCCAGCGCTCGAACATCTGCAACGGAGTGTCGTACCGCATCAGCTCCTCCACGGCCGTGGGCAGCAGCCCGTGGTCGGCGCGGAGGGCCGCCAGCTGCTCGGGGTGACGCAGCAGCGTCCACCAGCCGTTCACGGTGGTGTTGACCGTCGCCTCGTGGCCCGCGTTCAACAGCAGCACACACGTGGAGATCATCTCCTGCTCGCTGAGCCGCTCCCCTTCGTCGTGCGCGGCGATGAGCGCGGAGATCAGATCCGTACCGGGGTTCTTGCGACGCTCCGCGATCAGCTCCCGGAGGTACGCGGAGAAGTCCACCGAGGCGCGGACGGCGGCGCTCGCGGTCTCCTCGGACGGGTTCAGTTCGAACATTCCGCAGATCGCCGCCGACCAGGGCCGCAACGGCCCGCGGTCGGACTCGGGGATGCCGAGCATCTCGGCGATGACGGCGACAGGCAGCGGTTCGGCGACCGCGGCGAGCAGGTCGCCGCCGCCCGCCTCCACAAAGCTGTCGACCAGCTCGGCGGCGAGCCGCCGCACCGTCGGGACGAGCTGCTCGACCGTGCGCGGGGTGAACGCCTTCGAGACCAGGCGCCGGATCCGGGTGTGGTCGGGGGCCTCCAGGTCGAGAATCCCCTGCCCGTTGAGGGTGGTGAAGGGCTCGTGCGCGGCGGGCGGCGGCGTACGGCCGAACTCCTCGTGCGTGAAGCGGTGCAGATACGTCCGGCCCAGGCGCCGGTCCCGCAGCAGCGCGGACACATCGGCGTAGTGCGGAACGAGCCACTGGTTCGTGGGCTCGAACCGGTGCACCCGGCCACCGGCCCGCAGCGCGGCGTACGCGGGGTACGGGTCGGCGACGAACGCCGGTGACCAGGGGTCGAACTGAGCGGTGGCGGCGGGCTGCGGGGACTGGTGCATGAAACCGACGCTATCCGGACCGGTCGGTTCAGTCACGGGCGGCCCTCAAGGGGAGCAGGAGGTCAGGAGGGGGTGACCAGGCGGGCCTCGTACGCGAACACCGCGGCCTGCGTGCGGTCCCGCAGCCCGAGTTTCACCAGGATCCGGCTCACATGCGTCTTGATGGTGGACTCGGCGACCACCAGATGCGAGGCGATCTCCGCGTTCGACAGCCCCTGCGCGATGAGGACGAGCACCTCCGTCTCGCGCTCCGTCAGATCGCCGATCTGAGCCGGCGTGGGTGACCTCGGGGCTCCGGCGAGCCGCGAGAACTCGGTGATCAGCCGCTTGGTGACGGTCGGCGCCAGAAGCGCTTCCCCGGCCGCCACCACCCGTACACCGTCGGCGAGTTGGCGCGCGGAGGCGTCCTTCAGCAGAAAACCAGAAGCTCCGGCGCGCAGCGCCTGGTACACGTACTCGTCGAGGTCGAACGTGGTCAGCACCAGCACCTTGGCAGCGGCGTCGTTGGCGACGATCTCGCGGGTCGCCTCGATGCCGTTGAGCTCCGGCATCCGGATGTCCATCAGGACCACGTCGGGCCGGAGCGCTGCGGCCTGGGCGATGGCCTGCCGGCCGTCGACCGCCTCGCCGACGACCTCGATGCCCGGCATCGCGCCCAAGAGCACCGAGAAGCCCTCGCGGACCATCATCTGGTCGTCGACGATCAGGACACGTATGTCGTTCATGAGGTCTCGCTCTGCATCGGTTCGTGGGCCAGGGGTACGGGGATGAACGCGGTGATCTCGTAACCGCCGTCCGCGGCCGGCTCGGCGGTCATCTCGCCGTTCAGCATCGCGACCCGTTCCCGCATCCCCGTGATCCCGTGCCCGGCACCCTGCGACGGTTTCACCGGACCGGTCGGCGGACCGTTGACGACCCGCAGCCCGAGCCCGCCCAGCACATAGCCGATCTCGACCTTGGCCGTGGCGCCCGGGGCGTGCCGCAGCGTGTTGCTGAGGGCTTCCTGGATGATCCGGTACGCCGACAGCTCGACGCCCTGCGGCAGTTCACGTACCGCGCCGGTGATCGTCTTCTCGGCCACCAGGCCGGCGTCGGCCACGTTGGCCAGCAGTCCGTCGAGTTCGGCGAGGGTGGGCTGGGGTGCGTCCGGCGCCTGGTAGTCCTCGGCCCGTACGACACCGAGGACCCGGCGCAGTTCGGTGAGGGCGGCGACGGCGTTCTCCCGGATGGTGAGGAAGGCCTGCTCCAGCTCGGGGGGCGGGTTCTCCACCCGGTACGGGGCCGCCTCGGCCTGGATCGCGACGACCGACATGTGGTGGGCGACCACGTCGTGCAGTTCACGGGCGATGGTGGTGCGCTCCTCCAGCAGCGTGCGCCGGTCGCGTTCCACGGCGGTGACGGTGCGCTGCACGGTCACCTCGCGCTCCGCTTCCCGGCGGGTCTGCACGACGGTCACCACGAGCAGCGCGAACGCGGACGTCACGGCCATGGGCCCGGTGATCGCGTAGGAGTGCCAGCCGATGTTCGCCATGACGATGCCGAGCAACACGGTCAGGATCCACATCCAGGCCGCGGTACGGGGCCGGGTCCGGGCGGCGACCACGACGAGCACCACCAGATGCGCGAAAAACATGCTCGGCACCCACGGCCAGCCCTCGTCGCCGAAGGTGGCCGACACCGGAGTGAGCGCCATCGACATCCAGAACGCGCCGACCGGCCTGACCAGGGTCATCACGACGGCTACCGCCGGAAGCAGCCCGGTTGTGATGATCTCGATGGGGGACCAGGCCCCGTCGCCGTCCGCCCTGCCGAAACCGGTGAGGACAGTGATCAGCGCGGCCAGCCCGACCAGCGCGTGTGGCGTCCACCTGGCCCGCGCGCGCATCCCCTCGGACAGCAGCCGGGTCGCCCGGCCGGTCCGCATCGGCGGCAGCGAGCGGTAGGCGAACGCATCATGGAAGAGGTCCTGCCGCAGGCCGCCTATCGCCCCTGCGGCCAGCCGGAACTCGGGACTTCTGTTCTTGGTGGTCTCGGTCACGCCCTCACGGTAGGCGGCCCGGTGCGGGACGTCGTCAGCAGTGATACGGATCCTGCGGCATCCGCCGCAAGGACTACTCGGACCCACCCGGGCGGACCGGTCACGGCCGCCGGACGGCCCCGGGAACGCCTGTCACCACGCCAGTTGCGCAATCTCCTCCGCCACCACCGCACACGCATCCGCCGCCGGATCGATCAACGGGAAGTGCCCGACATCCTCCAGCAGCGTCAGCCCCACCGTCTCCCCGGCCTTCGCCGCCGCATCGACGAACGCCTCCGCGACCGCCTGCGGCACCGTCAGGTCGGTGCGTCCCTGCACCAGCGCCGTGGCGATTCCCGTCGGCAGCAGCACAGCCGGGTCGGCGTACGGACTCCTGGCCGCGAAGTCCTCTTCCGTTCCGAGCAGTTGAACCACCGCACCGGAGCAGACATCCAGCTCCACCGCCGTGGTGAAGTCGGCGATCGGCGCCAGGGCGACAACGCCGCGCAGCGGCGGCGCCGCGGGCAGCCGCCACGGCGACCCTTCCGGGAGTACGTGCCGGGCCGCTGCCCACAACGCCAGGTGACCGCCCGCGGAGTGGCCGGTGACGACGATCCGCCGCGCATCGGCCTCCGGCAGTTCACGGGCCAGCAGTGCGGGCAGCGCGTCCATCGCCGCGGCGACGTCGTCGAACGTCTCGGGCCAACGGCCCGCGACCGGCCCGGAACCGCGCTGCTGCGGGATCTCGCTGCCGCACCGGTACTCGACATTGGCGACGGCGAACCCGCGCCGGGCCAGGAAGTCCGCGAGCGGCGACACATGCTGCCGGTCGTACGGCGCCCGCCACGCACCGCCGTGCAGGAGGACCACGACGGGCGCCCCGGCCCGCCCGTCCCGCGGGGCGTAGAAGTCGATCACCTGGTCGGGGTGGTCGCCGTAGGCGGCGGTGGCGTCGGGGGCGACAGCCGGATGCGAGAACGCCGACTCGGTCTCGACTGCGTCCCGATCACGCGCGGCGGAATCCGACATGCTGCTCCAACCATCCGACAGAGGTGCCCAACTGGCCTGACCAGCGGGGACGGTATCAGCACGGGGTACCGCGTCCCCACGGGGATTGACCGTGGGGACGCGGTAGGCGTCACACCCCGCCGAGCGGCCCGCTCACCACCTCACCCAGTACCCGCGCGGCCCGCTCCACATCCGCGAACCCCACGTACAACGGCGTGAACCCGAACCGCAGCACATCCGGCCGCCGCAGATCCCCGACCACGCCCCGGGCGATGAGCGCACGCATCGCCGGCTCGGCGACCGCCGCGTCCACACACCGCAACGACACCTGGCTGCCGCGCTCCCCGTGCGCCCCCGGGGTGACCGGGACGACCACGCCCTCCGGCACATACGCCCCGACGCACTCCAGGAAGAAGTCCGTCAGCGCCAGCGACTTGGCCCGTACCGCTTCGACCGGCACCCCGTCCCACACGTCCAGCGCCGCTTCGAGAGCCAGCATGGACAGGATGTCGGGGGTTCCGACCCGGCCGCGCACGGAACCGTCCGCCGGAGCGTAGCCCGGCGCCATCGCGAACGGGTCGGCGTGCGAGGTCCACCCCGGCAGCGGGGAGTCGAAGGCCGCCTGGTGCCGCTCGGCGACGTACAGATAGGCGGGCGAACCGGGCCCGCCGTTGAGGTACTTGTACGTGCAGCCGACCGCCAGGTCCACCCCGTGCTCGTCGAGCCCGACCGGCAGCGCGCCCGCGCTGTGGCACAGGTCCCAGACCGCGAGCCCGCCCGCCGCGTGCACGGCGGCGGTGAGACCGGGCAGGTCGTGCAGCCGGCCGGTGCGGAAGTCGACGTGGTTGAGCAGGACGACCGCGGTCCGCGGACCGACCGCACCCGGCACGTCCGCCGGGGCGACGGGGACGAGCCGGTGCCCGGTCATCCGGGCCGCGGACTCGGCGATGTAGCCGTCCGTGGGAAACGTCGTCGCGTCGACCAGGATCTCGTCGCGTCCCTCCGGCGCCAGCCTGCTCGCGGCGACGACTGCCTTGAAGACGTTCACGCTCGTCGAATCGCCCACCACGATCTGGCCGGCGGCGGCCCCGACGAGCGGGGCGATCCGGTCACCGATCCGCTCGGGCGCGGTCCACCAGCCGCTCTCGTCCCAGGACCGGATGCGCAGCTCGCCCCACTCGCGGGTGAGGACCTCCTGCATCCGGGCGGGCACGTGCCGGGGCAGCGCCCCCAGCGAGTTGCCGTCGAGATAGACGGTGTCGTCGAGGGTGAACAGCTTCCGAAGATCGGCGAGTTCGTCGGCGGCGTCGAGTGCCGCGGCCCGCGCGGCGAAGGTCTCAGACATGGCTGCGCGCCGTCCACAGCTCCGGGAACACGTTCTTCGTGGCGCGTTTCTCCAGCCACGCGACCCCGGCGGAGCCGCCGGTGCCGGTCTTCGAGCCCATCGCTCGCCGGGTGGCGATGAGGTGGTCGTTGCGCCAGCGCCACACCAGTTCACCGACGTCGGTGAGCGCCTCGCCGAGCCGGACCAGCTCGTCGTGCCGCTCGGGATCGGCGTAGATCTCCGCCCAGACGGCCTCGACCTCGGGGGACGGCTCGTACTTCTGCGTCAGGTCCCGGCCGAGCACGGCCTGCGGTACGGCGTGCCCGCGCCGAGCGAGCAGGGCGAGCACCTCGTCGTACAGACCCGGCTCGGCGAGCGCCTTCTCCAGTTCGGCGTGGACGCGGGGTGCACCCCGGTGCGGTACGAGCATGGACGCGGACTTGTCGCCGAGCAGGAACTCCATCCGCCGGTACATCGCCGACTGGAAGCCGGAGCCCTCGCCAAGTGCGCCACGGTAGGAGTTGAACTGGGCGGGGGTGAGCTGGGCGAGCGGTGTCCAGGACGCGTTGAGCGCCTCGAGTTCCCGTACCGACCGCTTCAGCGCGTCGCGTGCGACCGGCAGCCGGTCCTCGCGCAGGGCGTGCGCCGCGGTCTCCCACTCGTGGACGATGACCGTGAACCACAGCTCCATGACCTGGGTGGTGACCAGGAAGACCATCTCGCCCGGATCGTCGGAGCGGAGGTTCTGAAGGTGGGTCAGGACATCCGCCTGGACATAGTCCTCGTACGGAGTCGTTCCCGCGAAGTCCAGGTGCGGGGTGTCCGCACCGGTGGCTTCGGGGTCGGGGTGGATCGTCGACATTGCTGTCTCCTCGACACGAGCTTCCGGGTAGCGGTCCGCCCCTTCCGTGAGGTGATGGAGCTCCGGTCCCCTGTCCGCATCCTAAACGGAGCCCCGGAAAAGGCGCAGGCCCCGCAGACGGCGATACGTCTGCGGGGCCGTGAACAGGGCGTATGCGCCTGCTATCCCAGGATCTCGGCGGCGGTCGGCGACGAGTCGCGGAGGAACGCCGAGCAGCGCTCGTACTCCTCCTGCTCACCGATCGACTGCGCGGCGCGCGCCAGGGCGTGCAGGGCGCGCAGGAAACCGCGGTTCGGCTCGTGCTCGAACGGTACGGGCCCGTGGCCCTTCCAGCCGGCCCTGCGGAGCGCGTCGAGCCCGCGGTGGTAGCCGGTGCGGGCATAGGCGTACGACTCGATGACGCGGCCGCCCTCGAACGCCTCGTCGGCTAGCTGCGCCCAGGCCAGCGAGGAGGTCGGGTACTTCGCGGCGACGTCGGCGGGGGCGGTGCCGTTCGCGAGCAGCTCGCGCGGCTCCGGGTCGTCGGGCAGGTGGGTCGGGGGAGGCCCCCCGAGCAGGTTCTCGTGGATGGACATGGTTTCAAGTGTGCCTGGCACACGCGCGTCGGGGGTAGTCGGGCGCCGCCGAGCGGTCAGGCCGGGCGCGGGTCCCCGTTCTCGTCCCGCGCGGGCTCCAGGGGAGGTGCCGCGAAACCGCAGTGCACGGTGCATTCGGGACGCGCCTTGCTCTTCCGGGCCGCGGGCGGTGTCCGTACGGTCGCCCAGGCGATCACCGAGCCCAGCACCATGAGCCCGGCACACATCGGCATGGCCCGCCGGAAGGTCGCGGCGAACTCACCGGCGTCGCGGTACGCCTCCGGCCCCATACCGGCGAGCAGCGGCAGTGCGGCCACAGCGATCAGGCCGGCGGCGCGGGCGGCGGCGTTGTTGATCCCGCTGGCCAGCCCGGCGCGCGCGGTGTCGACGGAGGCGAGGACGGTCGCGGTGAGCGGCGCCACCAGGGTGACCAGGCCGAGGCCGAGCACGGCGACGGCAGGCAGCACGTGCTGTACGTACGCGGAGACGGAGGCGTCGCCGGGCCCCACCCGCAGCATGAGCAGCATCCCGGCGGCGGCGAGCAGCGGCCCGACGGTGAGCGGGATACGGGGGCCGATGCGCTGCCCCAGCTCGCCCGACGAAGCGGAGAAGAGCAGCATCAGCACCGTGGTCGGAAGCAGGGCGGTTCCGGCGCCGAGGGCGGAGTACCCGGCCACGACCTGGAGCTGAATCGCGGAGAGGAAGAAGTAGCCGCCGAGCGCCGCGTACACGCAGAGCGTGACGATATTGACGGCGGTGAACTGGCGGGACTCGAACACCGACGGCGGCAGCATGGGGTTCGCCCGCCGCCGCTCCACCTGCACGAACGCCGCTCCGAGCAGAACTCCGCCCACGGCCGCCCCGATCACGGCGGCGGACGCCCCCTGCCGGGGAGCCTCGATCAACGCGTACGTCACCAGGGCCAGAGCCAGCGCGCCGAGCACGGCCCCCAGAACATCGAAGCGCCCGTGCGCGTGCGGGTCCCGCGACTCCGGTACGTGCCGCAGCGCGACCGGCACACAGATCGCGGCGACCGGCGCATTGATCAGAAACACCCACCGCCACCCCGGCCCGTCGACGAGCCACCCCCCGACGAACGGCCCGATCGCGGCCCCCACCCCGCCGAAGCCGGACCACAACCCGACCGCGCGCGCCCGGTCGTCCGGGTGAAAACTGGCCTGGATCAACGCCAGCGACCCGGGCGTGAGGAGCGCCCCGCCCACCCCCTGAAGGGCCCGGGCCGCAATCAGCACGACAGCATTCGGTGCGACGCCGCACAGCAGCGAGGCGGAAGCGAACCACACCACCCCCACGACGAACACCCGCCTGCGCCCGTACCGGTCCCCGAGCGCCCCGCCGAGCAGGATCAGCCCGGCAAGGGTCAGCAGATAGGCGTTGACGGTCCACTGGAGAGCGGCGAGATCAGTGCCGAGGTCCTTGCCGATACGGGGCAGGGCGACATTGACGACGGTGGAGTCGACCATGACCATGGCGGACCCGAGGACGGTGGTCAGAACGACCCAGCGCCCGGGTGCGGAGGCGGCACGGATCTGACCGGCAGGTGTCTCGCCCATGCGAGCAGCATCCCCGGTCCGGGGGGAGGTGGCCAGTCCGGGGCGGGCACCTGCCGGACAGGGCGCCCTGCGCCCGCACCGCCAAAATCAGCGCACCGCCCCCAGCGCCCTGATCAGCGCCTCGACGCCCGCCTCCACCTTGCTGCGCGGGCACCCCACGTTCAGACGCAGGAAGCCCTTCGCGCCGTACACCGCACCCGGCATGATCGCGACCTTCTCGCGTTCGATCAGCGTCCGCTGCAGTGCCTCGTCGTCCACACCCAGCGGGCGCAGGTCGATCCACGCCAGGTAGCCGGCCTGCGGCGGTTCCCAGGACAGTTCGGGAAAGGCCGTGTTCAGGCGTTCCGCGACGAGTGCCAGGTTGTCGCGGACGTACGCCCGGACCGCGTCCAGCCACTCCTCGCCCTCCCGGTACGCGGCTATGTGCGCGGTCAGCGACAGAACCGCCGGGGAGGCGAGCCCCTCTGCCGTCTCCATGCGCCGCAGGAACTCCGTCCGGTCCGCCGGGTCGCCGATGATGCCGTACGAGCCGGTCAGCGCCGGGAAGTTGAAGGACTTCGAGGCGGACGAGATCACCGCCCAGCGGCCCCCGCCCGCGCCCGCCACGCGCGCCCACGGCACATGCCGATGGCCCTCGTGCACGAAGTCCGCGTGGATCTCGTCGCTGATCACCGCGACCCCGTGGCGCGCCGCCAGCGCCGCCGTCTCGACGAGCTCCGGCTCCGCCCATACCCGGCCGGTCGGGTTGTGCGGCGAGCACAGCACCAGCACCTTCGCGTCGGGGCGCGCCAGCTCCCGCTCCAGCGCCTCCGTGTCGCCCACCGGCACGCCTCGCAGCTCCCGGCCGAGACCGGTGATCGCCTTGCGGAAACCGTCGTACGTGGGGGTGTGGACGACGACGCCGTCGCCCTCGGACGTCCACATCTGGAGAAGCTGTGAGAGCTGGCTGAGCACCGACGGGGCGTAGACCAGCCGGCCGGTGTCCAGCTCGGTGCCGTACCGGGTCCCGTACCAGTGCGCTATCGCCGTCCGGAATTCGTCCTGCTGCCAGCTGGTGTAGCCGAGAACGCCGTGGTCGAGGCGGGTCCGCAGCGCGGTCAGCACCTCCGGGGCGGTCTCGAAGTCCATGTCGGAGATGGTGAACGGGAGGAGCCCGTCGGCCCCGAACCGGTCGGCGACTCCGTCCCACTGGACACACCAGGTGCCCCTGCGGTCGACGACGGTGTCGAAGTCATAGCGTGCGCTCGCCTGCACCCGTGCTCCTTCTGCTCGTTCGCGGACGTGCCATGGGCCCGGCACCCCCAGGGAGTACCGGGCCCATGGCCGCTGTTCGTGCCTCCTGCTACTTCAGCTTCGTGCCGGTGGACCGCAGGTTCGCGCAGGCCTCCGTGACACGCTTGGCCATGCCCGCCTCGGCGGACTTGCCCCAGCTGCGCGGGTCGTAGACCTTCTTGTTGCCGACCTCGCCGTCGACCTTCAGCACACCGTCGTAGTTGCGGAACACGTGGTCCACGATCGGGCGGGTGAAGGCGTACTGGGTGTCGGTGTCGAGGTTCATCTTCACGACGCCGTTCTCCAGCGCGGTGGTGATCTCCTGCTCGGTGGAGCCGGAGCCGCCGTGGAAGACAAAATCGAACGGCGACGACTTGCCGTACTTGGCGCCGACGCCCTCCTGGAGGTCCTTCAGCAGCTCGGGACGGAGCACGACGTTGCCCGGCTTGTAGACACCGTGCACGTTGCCGAAGGACGCGGCCAGCAGGTAGCGGCCCTTCTCGCCCAGACCGAGCGCCTCGGCGGTACGCAGCGCGTCGTCGACGGTGGTGTACAGCTCGTCGTTGATCTCGTGCGTGACGCCGTCCTCCTCGCCACCGGTCGGGGTGATCTCGACCTCAAGAATGATCTTGGCGGCGGCGGCCTTGGCCAGCAGCTCCTGGCCGATGGCCAGGTTGTCGGCGAGGGTCTCGGCCGAACCGTCCCACATGTGGGACTGGAACAGCGGGTTCAGGCCCTTGGCGACGCGCTCGGCAGAGATGTCGAGCAGCGGACGTACGTAGCCGTCCAGCTTGTCCTTGGGGCAGTGGTCGGTGTGCAGCGCGACCGAGATGTCGTACTTGGCGGCGACGATGTGCGCGAACTCGGCGAGGGCAACGGCGCCCGTGACCATGTCCTTGTTGTGCTGGCCGCCCAGGAACTCCGCCCCACCGGTGGAGATCTGGACGATGCCGTCGCTCTCCGCCTCCGCGAAGCCGCGCAGTGCAGCGTGCAGGGTCTGGGTCGACGTCACATTGATGGCCGGGTAGGCGAACTTGCCAGCCTTCGCCCGGTCGAGCATCTCGGCGTAGACCTCGGGGGTTGCGATGGGCATCTGTCCGCTCCTTGGGATGTGCGGGTGTGCGTTGCTGGTTCCCTGACCTGGGGGCGACGTCATCGTCGCCCCCATCTTCCCAGACTCTCGCTCCGGCTCCACCCGGCGGACTCCCCCGACGTTCGGGCCGGGCCGCTGAAGGCATACGACGAGGGCGGACGGTTTCACGTGAAACCGTCCGCCCTCGAAGAAAAACGCAGGTCAGGCCAGGCGATCAGGCCAGGCCGAGGTCCGACACCGTGTAGGCGTGGACGTACGGGAGACCTGCCTCGGTGATGGCCGGAGCCGCACCTCGCTCCACGATCGTGGCGACGGCGACGACCTCGCCACCCGCCTCGCGTACCGCCTCCACAGCCGTCAGCGGCGAACCGCCGGTCGTCGAGGTGTCCTCGACGACCAGGCAGCGGCGGCCCTTCACGTCCGTACCCTCGATGCGGCGCTGCATCCCGTGCGCCTTCTGCGCCTTGCGGACGACGAACGCGTCCATCCGCTCCCCGCGCGCGGCGGCCGCATGCAGCATCGACGTGGCGACCGGGTCGGCACCCAGGGTCAGCCCGCCCACGCAGTCGTAGTCGAGCTCGGCGGTCGCGTCCAGCATGACCTGACCGACCATCGGAGCAGCCTCGCCGTCCAGCGTGATGCGGCGCAGGTCGATGTACCAGTCGGCCTCAAGACCCGAGGAAAGGGTCACCTTGCCGTGCACCACGGCCTTGTCCTTGATCTGCTGGAGCAGGTCAGCGTGTACGTCAGTCATGGTTACGAGCTTAAGGCCGCCCGCCTCAGAGCCTGCGCCAGCTCCAGGTCGTCACGATCTCCAGCGGGTCGATCGGGGTGACATAGCGCGGCGCGGTGTTCAGTCCGTTCGGCGGACCCGACTGCGGTTCCACGCAGACCGCCTCGTCCTGCTCGTCGTAGACGACGACCCACTCGGTCCGGCTCCTCACCTTCAGCTCCAGTTGCTGCGGCCAGGTCAGGGTCACGTCGACCCCGTCGGGCATCCCGAAACAGTCGTCCCACGGGCCGGGCAGCGGCGGGATCCGGCGGCCGGTCGGCAGATGGTTCTCGCCCCGCTCCTCCTGCCAGGCGGCGTCGAAGCCGATCTGCACGTCGTCACCGCCGGTTCCGAGGTTGCGCAGGAACCAGGGGTGCCAGCCGGCCTGTGCGGGGAACGAGTCCCCGTACGTCTCGATGCCGAACGCGAGCGTGAGCGAGTCCTCGGCGAGTTCGAAGGTCTGGGTGACCCGGCCCGGATACGGCCACGGCTCGGCCAGGTCGTAGTAGAACGCGGCCTCGGCCCCGCCCTCCTTCGCCGTGAGCCACGCGGTGTCACGGCCGGTGCCGTGGATGGCGTGCGGCGGGGAGTTCAGCGGCAGCTGATGGGGCACATCGCCGTTGTGGAAGCGGCCGTTCTCGGTCCGCCCGCACCACGGCACCATGGGGAAACAGCCGTATCGCTCCCCCTGCCGCAGCAATTCGGTGCCCCCGGCCCGGAGGCTCCTGATGCGGCAGCCGTTGGCGGGGTCCACGGTCAACTCGGCGTCGCCGACGGACAGCCGGACGTTCTTCTCGCTCCTGCTCACACGACGACAGTACTGGCGCCGCTACCTCCGCCGCCGCCGCAGCGCCCGGCCGACGACGACCGCGGAGGCGAGCGCGAGGGCGGCCGCCGGGGCCACCCAGCGCAGGGTGGCGCCCGCAGTGGTCGACTCGGGCGACGGCACAGGGGCGTACCGGCCGCGCGGCGGCGCGTGGTCGACCTCCTCGGCGCTGCGCCCGATCATGGTCCGGCGTGCGTGCGCGGCCTCGGCGGGCGGGCCCTCGGGGACGGGGAACCCCACGTCCGCGGAGTCGTCGAGCGAGGGCGGCGGCACCGGCGCCTCGAAGACCGAGCCGGTGCCGGGGGGCGTCCGGTCGGAGGGCGCCTCGGCGGAGGGTGCCTCCTCGGCGGAGGGTGCCTCCTCGGACGGCGATTCGCCGGACGGTCCCTCATCGGACGGTGCGGAGGCGGCGGGCACTCCACCGGGCGCCGCCCCCTCGGGCTCGGCGCCCGCGTCGTGGGTCGCCAGTGTCTCGGTCACCAGCTGCTGCGTGAAGCGGTCCAGCAGCCGGTACGCCGCCGCCAGCGCCGCATCCGGTTCCAGCTCCACGATGCGGCCCTCGCCGCCCGCCGTGCCCGTGAACCCGATCGTCGTACCGCCGTCCGTCTCCGTCAGGCGGATCGTCAGGCCGAGCTTCGCCGAGCCGGTGCCCCGCGCCTCCACGCCCTCGCCAGTGACGGAAACCCCTGCCCCGTCCGGCAGCGCGGTCGGGGTCAGAGTGCCGCGGTACGTGATCGTGTGGCCGCCGATCCGGACCTTGAGCCGGCCAGCCAGCGGGCCCGCGGACACGTCGGCGTCCTGCTGGAGGCCCGGAACGCAGCGCGCGACACGGGCGGAGTCGCGCAGCGTCCGCAGCAGGGACGGGACCGGAACCGGAACGAACACCTCATGCTCCATGGAAACCGAGCCTACTCAGGCACGGCCGCCCCGTCAGCGCTTCCGCACCCGGAAGAGCCGGGATCCCCCCGGGGCGGCACACCTCCGATCCCCCGGACCGGACGTGCCCGCGCGCGCCCTCACGGCTCCTCCCAGTACCGCGGATGCACGAGCGTCGACGGCGCCTGACCCCTCAGCCGTCGGCCCTCCGCGTACCGGGCCGCCCGCGCCAGTTCCCCTGCTGTGAGGAACCGGAGTTTCGGCGGACGTGGCGGCAGGTGAAGGACCGGAGGTCTCACGCCCGGGCGGGCGAGGACGAAGCCCCAGTCGGGGCGGCCCTGCGCAGCGCCCGTCGTGCGGTCCGGGCCCGCCGCGAAGCCGGAGAGACGCCCGCTGACGCGGTACGGGCGGGTTCGCAGGCCGGCCGCTCTCATGGACGCCTCGACCGTCCAGAACGTCCGGGGCCGGACGACGGGCGGGCCCGCGTGTACCACCAGCCGTCCACCCGGCGCGAGGGCCTCGGTGACAAGGCCGTAGAACTCCGCCGAGTACAGCTTCGCGCTCGCCGTGATCCCGGGGTCCGGCAGGTCGGAGATCACCACGTCGTAGCCGCCGTGCGACGCCTCCCGCAGCCAGGTGAACGCGTCCGCGGTGACGGCGGTCAGCCGCGGGTCGCGGTACGCGTGCGCGTTCAGCGCGGAGAGCGCGGGGTCGGTACGGGCCAGTCGGGTGACGCCGCGGTCGAGCTCGACGACCGTGACGCTCCGTACGTCCGGGTAGCGCAGCACCTCGCGGGCGGCCAGGCCGTCGCCGCCGCCCAGGATCAGCACCCGGGCATGGCGCCCGTTCATCGCCGGATGGACCAGCGCCTCGTGGTACCGGTACTCGTCACGGGCGCTGACCCGCAGCCGCCCGTCGAGGAAAAGGTCCAGGGAGCCGCGACCGGCCCCGGTGAGGACGACCTCCTGCACGTCGGTCTGCACGGCGACCCGCACCCGGTCCCCGTACACCGCGCGCCGGGCCACCCGCTCGAAGTCGTCGACGAGCACCGTGGCGGCGGCCAGCAGGGCGATCACCGTCACGTTGGCGACGATCAGCAGCCACCGGGACCGCCGGGTCAGGTCCCGCCGGAACACCCACAGCACCAGCGCCCCGCCCGCCGCCGCGTTGACCGTGCCGGTGAGCAGCGCCCCGGTGAGCTGGCCGAGGTCCGGCAGCAGGAAGAAGGGGAACGCCAGCCCGCCGACCAGCGCACCCACATAGTCGGCGGCGAACAGATCCGCGACCGCCCCGCCCGCGTCCTGCCGGTCGACGCGCTGGATCAGCGTCATCAGCAGGGGGATCTCCGCGCCGATCAGGATGCCTATGGCGAGCGAGAACCCGACCAGCGCGAAACGTGACTCCCCCATCCACGCGAACGACGCGTAGAGCACGAGCGCCGAGCAGCCGCCGATCAGTGCGAGACCCGCCTCGATCAGCCCGAAACCCACGGCGGCGCGGCTGCGTAAACGTTTCGCGAGCAGCGAGCCGACCCCCATCGCGAAGACCATCACAGAGAGCACGACGGATGTCTGGGTGACGGAATCGCCGGTCAAGTAGGAGGCGAGGGCAACCAGTTCGAGTTCGTAGACCAGCCCGCAGGCGGCGCAGACGAAGACTGTGGCCAGCACGAGGAACCGCCCGGTCCGCGGTCGTACGGGAAGACGCGGCGCACCCCCTCGCAACGACACCTGCACCTGCTGGTCGATCATGATGCGAACGCTACGTCACGATGACGTCGCCGCCTGTCACCCACAAGGGTGCAAGTGCCGTGCACGCAACCGAGTTGAGGCGATTCAGGGCGCCGTCACCGGCACCCGCACTCCCACCCGGGTGCGGGTCACCACCAACTGCCCCTCCTGCGGGTACGCGTGCCAGGTACGCCACTGGACCTGGCCGTCCGACCGCTGCGCGAGCATGGCGGTGAAGGCGTGCGGGCTGCCGGGGAACGTACCTGCGAGGCCGTGCGGATGGTCGGTCACCAGCGCGAGGAGCTCCTGCGCACGCCCGGCGAAGGAGCCCGCGGAGAGTGTCTCGACGCGCGCCGCGAATTCGTACTCCCAGTCACCGAGCTGTTTGGCGACGCCGAGCGGCAGCGGCGTGGAGCTGCCGGGGATACAGGCGACCGTTTCGGAACAGGTACCGCCGTCCTCTTCGAGAAGCACCTGGTGGGAGGCGCCGAGCAGACGCAGCTGCAGTTGCGCCCCGTCGAGCTCGAGGTCGAGCACGGCCAGGGCTGGGAGCGGTTCACGCCCCAGCGCCCAGGCCAGGTCGGCAGCACGGGTGTCGGAATAGGCCGTCTGGAGGGTCGTGAGCATGGGTCGGCTCCGCAAAACACGCATGGACACATGGACAGGGGACGCCCCCGTAACGACGCACGTGGGGGGTGGGGAACGCCCGATCAGGTCCAACTGGGGTCCGAGGGCTGAATGTTCTCTCCAACGAGGGAATCACGAAGTACGCAGCGTCCACAGCGTTTTTGCCCAACTTGACGTGGTTTCCATCCCCTCGGGGGCCCCACGGTTCAACTGTTCACCGCAAGCGCTCTGCGGGGCCCAACAAAAAGGTGCCCGGCGGGAGTTCACCCGTCGGGCACCTTCACCACGCGGACCAGCTGCCCCGTGTCAGCTGCCTCCGCCGCATCCGCCCCCGCCGCCGCACGAAGAACCGCCGCCGCACGAGGAGCCCCCGCCGCACGAGTGCCCGCCGGAGTGGCCGCCGGAGTGGCCGCCGGAGTGGCCGCCGCTTCCGCAGGACGAGCCACCGCCGTCGCCGCCCGCCCACCAGCCGCCACCGGCGGCCGCACCACTGCCCGAGCCACCGCCCGCGCGGCGCCGCCTGCTGCGCACCCGGCCCGACCGCCGGTTGGCCGCCACCGCCAGCAGCAGCACCACGACGAATCCGACGGCCACGACCCCGATCAGCACATCAGAGGAAATCCTCATCGACCTCACGTCCCTTCTGTCCCCCGAAGCGAGGTCCCCCGCTTCACACCGCCTCTCGCGTGAGTGGGGGATGCCCTCGGCCCCCCGGAGCCAAAGCAGACTTGAGCAACTCCAGAGCTTCGGCCCAGGATGGCGGGCATGACACAGGGACGACCGCTGCTCAACCGCCGCCTCGCCGAGTTCGGCACGACGATCTTCGCGGAAATGTCGGCGCTGGCCGTACGGACCGGCTCCATCAACCTCGGCCAGGGCTTCCCCGACACCGACGGCCCCGAAGAGATCCGGGAGGCCGCGGTCCGCGCGCTGCGCGCCGGGCACGGCAACCAGTACCCGCCGGGCCCCGGCGTCCCGGAACTGCGCACCGCGATCGCCGACCACCAGCAGCGGAGGTACCAACTCGCTTACGACCCCGACTCCGAGGTCCTCGTCACGGCGGGCGCCACCGAGGCCATCGCCGCCGCCCTGCTCGCCCTCGTGGAACCCGGCGACGAGGTCATCGCCCTGGAGCCGTACTACGACTCCTACGCCGCGTGCATCGCCATGGCGGGCGGCACCCGCGTCCCGGTCACCCTGCACCCGGACGCGGACAGCGGTTCGTACCGGCTCGACCTCGACGAGCTGCGCGCCGCCGTCACCTCCCGCACCCGGCTGATCCTCCTCAACACCCCGCACAATCCGACCGGCACCGTCCTGACCCGCGAGGAGCTAACGGCGATCGCCGCACTCGCCTGCGAGCGGGACCTCCTCGTCGTCACCGACGAGGTGTACGAGCATCTGGTCTTCGAGGGCACCCACCTGCCGATCGCGGGCTTCCCGGGCATGCGCGAGCGGACCGTGACCATCGGCTCCGCGGGAAAGACCTTCTCCTTCACCGGGTGGAAGGTCGGCTGGGTGACCGCGGCCCCGGAGCTGGTGGCGGCGGTCCGCTCGGCGAAGCAGTTCCTGACGTACGTCTCCGCGGGCCCGTTCCAGTACGCGGTCGCCGAGGCGCTGCGCCTGCCCGACAGCTACTTCGACGGGCTGCGCGCGGATCTGCGGGCCAAGCGGGACCTGCTGAGCGCCGGGCTGGCCGCGGCCGGATTCGAGGTCTACCGGCCCGCCGGGACGTACTTCGTCACCACCGACATCCGTCCGCTCGGCGGCGAGACCGACGGATTCGCGTTCTGCCGCGCGCTGCCCGAGCGGTGCGGGGTCGTCGCCATCCCCAACGCGGTGTTCTACGACCGTCAGGAGGCGGGCCGCAGCAAGGTCCGGTTCGCCTTCTGCAAGCGCACCGAGGTACTGGTGGACGCTGCGGAACGGCTCCGCAAGGCATTCGCGCACTGACCGCCGTCCTGTCGCGCCGGTTGTCGCACTCCTCGCTGCCTGCCGTCCGCCGCCGCCCGTCCGGCTCCGGCCCCTTCGGGTCCGAGCAGCGCTTCCCGCTGCCGCCGGCGCACGCCCTGACAAAAAAACCCGGCCGAGGACGGCGGTCGTGGTGACCGTCGCCCCGGCCGGGCTGTCGTTCGCCGACGGGACGAATCTGCTGACGCCGTCCCGTCGGCGCTGTGAACATCTGTGCGCTCAGGCGCTCGGCGCGTCCGAGCCGTCGCCCGACTCCTTGTCGGCCGGCTCCAGACCCAGACGCTCGCGCAGCCACTTGTCGAACTCGATCGAGGCCCGCACCCAGCTGACCGTCGACGAGACGAAGTGCTCCAGGCTGACGCCCGTACCGATGAGCATCTGCGCCTCACCGATCAGACGGACCGAGGTCTCGGTGTCCTCGGCGCCCTCCTCGGCCTCGTGGGTGTGGGTGTAGACCTTGGGCCACAGGGTGCGGCGGTTCCAGTCGTCGATCGCGTCGAGGAGGACCGGGCGCTGATCGGCGGGGTGCGGGCGGTCGTAGAACGTACGCACCGAGAAGACCTGCTGCTCGTCCTCGCCACGGAACATGAAGTACGTGCGGAAGTCCTCCCACGGCGCCGCGAGGTCACCCTCGTCGTCGACGACGTACTTCAGCTCCATCTGATCGAGAAGCTGCTTGACGAGGTCCTGGTCAGGGACGACGGGGCCCTCCGGTCCTGCCGCCTGCGGTTCGGGCTGGCCCCCGAAATTCGGAATCGAGGACGGATCGATAGACATCGCTGGGTACTCCTGTGGATCGCACGTGGTTTCCTTCCGTCGACCCTAGCCGCGTTTGACGGCCAGTAGTTCTACGCCCTCCGGGGAATCGTCCCCGCATCGGCTTCCCGCGCCCGCGACCAGGCAACGGCGACAGGGATCGCACACAACACTCCGAGGAGTCCGGACGCACCGATGGTGCCCGCCGACGACCCGGACAGCTCCGCTGCCAGGCCACCCGTGGCGACACCGATCCCCTGCATGGCGATCAGCCCCGACCTGGCGAGCCCCAGCGCCTGGCCGCGCTGGTCGGCCGGGGTCAGGAGTACGAAGGTGGCTCCGGCGGTTATCTGATAGGCGGAGCACACCCCCGACGCCATCAACACGAGCACGGCCACACCTATGCCGGGACCGAGCCAGTAGAGGATGAGCGGCAGATTCGCGCCGATCGCCAACGGCCCGAGCAGACGGCGCCGCCACTCGTCCCCGACCTGAGCCCGCCCCAGAAGAGCTGCGCCCAGCACCATTCCCGCCGGATGCGCGGCGAGCAGGAGTCCCACCGAGGAGGCGCCGCCGCCGGCCTCGTCCGCGAAGGGGGCTGCCAGCCCTTCCGGCAGGACGATGAACCCCGCGAGCCACCCCAGCGCGAGCAGCGACCGCAGCCTGCGATCCGACCAGATCAGTGCGGCCGCACTCCCGACCTGAGCGCCGAGCCGCGTCTTGCGCGCGTCGGCACCCGCCGCGGGACGGGCCTTTACGCCGAACCTGACCAGGGTCGCCGAGAGAAGGAAGGTCACCGCGTTCACACCCAGGGAGACGTGACTGCCCAGCCAAGCGACCAGCACACCCCCGCCGGCGAAACCGACCAGCTGTCCGGCCTGGTGAGTGATCAGCATGACTCGCTGGCCCCGCTCGTATCTCTGCTCGCCGAGCACGGTCGGCAGCAGTGCGCCCTGCGCAGCGCCGAAGGGTGCCTCGGCCAGCTGCGCCAGCACCAGCAGCCCGGCCAGCAGCGGCAACGGCGTCCCGGGCAGGGCCATCAGCCCGACCAGCACCGTCCGCACCAGGTCGCATCCGATCATGACCGTACGCCGGGGGAAACGGTCCGCCAGGCCGGACAGGAGCACCCCGGACAGCAGAGCGGGCAAGGTGGTCAGCGCATACGTCGCCGCGGTCCAACCGGGCGAGTCGGTGCGTTCGAACACCAGCAACGACAGGGCCACGCGTGCCAACTGGTCGCCCAGGATCGACTGAGCATAAGCAGCCCAAAGGGTACGGAATTCGCCAAGGTGAAAGAGATTGTCAGATCGGGGCTTTTCAGTCCCCGGATTTATCTCATCGCCTATCTGCTCGTTCATGCGGGCACGCTACCGGCTGCCGAATTCGGCCTCTAATCCTCCTTGTGAGCAGGTCATGATGGGCGACCCGAGGTGTCCTGATTGTTCGCGTGCCCCCGGGCGGGCGTCGCGGGTGCCCGAGCAGGCGTCCCTTGTCAGGGGCGGACGGTGCAGCCCGGGGCGGAGCAACGTAACGCGATCCCACCCTGGACGCGGAGCGAAACGTTTGGCTCAATATCGATGTTGAACAACGGACCACCGATGACGGCGACCGATTCTCCGTTATCCCGACATCACCGCAATTCTTCGTCAATTGCACTGCGGCGCAGACGACGAGTCCCCAGCCGGGACGCGCGGTCTTCCGGCTGGGGACACGACTTCGAACAGGCCGTGCGCCGTCTACAAGGTCTTCCCCGAAGTCGCGGGCCCGACGAGCAGGCCGTCCCCGACCCGGTCCACCCGGACGGTGTCCCCGTCCTTGACCTCGCCCGCGAGGATCTCCCTCGCGAGCCGGTCGCCGATCGCCGTCTGGATGAGGCGGCGCAGCGGCCGTGCCCCATAGGCGGGGTCGTTGCCCTCCTCGGCCAGCCAGGCCAGGGCCTCCGGCGTGACGTCCAGGGTGAGCCTGCGCTCGGCCAGACGCCCCGCGAGCCGGTCGATCTGAAGCTTCGCGATGTGCGAGAGCTCGTCGCCGGACAGGGCGGAGAAGACCACCAGGTCGTCGAGCCGGTTGAGGAACTCCGGCTTGAACGAGGCCCGTACGACCTCCAGGACCTGTTCCTTCTTCGCCTCGGGCTTGGTCAGCGGGTCCATGAGGAACTGGCTGCCGAGGTTGGAGGTCAGGATCAGGATGGTGTTGCGGAAGTCCACCGTCCGGCCCTGTCCGTCGGTGAGCCGGCCGTCGTCGAGGACCTGGAGCAGGATGTCGAAGACCTCGGGGTGGGCCTTCTCGACCTCGTCCAGCAGGACGACGCTGTACGGGCGGCGGCGCACCGCCTCCGTGAGCTGGCCGCCCTCCTCGTAGCCGACGTAGCCGGGCGGGGCGCCGACGAGACGCGCCACGCTGTGCTTCTCGCTGTACTCGCTCATGTCGATGCGGACCATGGCCCGCTCGTCGTCGAACAGGAAGTCGGCGAGCGCCTTCGCGAGCTCCGTCTTGCCGACACCGGTCGGGCCGAGGAAGAGGAACGAGCCGGTGGGCCGGTCGGGGTCGGCGATTCCGGCGCGGGTACGGCGTACCGCGTCCGACACCGCCCGTACGGCCTCGGTCTGGCCGATCAGCCGCCGGCCCAGTTCCTCCTCCATGCGCAGGAGCTTCTGGGTCTCGCCCTCCAGCAGGCGCCCGGCCGGGATGCCGGTCCAGGCGCCGACGACATCGGCGATGTCGTCCGGGCCGACCTCGTCCTTGACCATCGTGTCCTTGGCGGCCTCCTGCTCGGCCTCGTCGGCCTCGGCGAGCTCCCGCTCAAGGCTCGGGATCTCCCCGTACAGCAGCTTGGACGCGGTGTCGAAGTCACCGTCCCGCTGGGCACGCTCGGCCTGTCCGCGCAGATCGTCGAGGCGCTCCTTCAGCTCACCGACGCGGTTGAGGCCCTGCTTCTCCTTCTCCCAGCGGGCGGTGAGACCACGCAGCTCCTCCTCCTTGTCGGCGAGGTCGCGACGGAGCTTCTCCAGGCGCTGGACGGAACCGGCGTCGGTCTCGCTCTTCAGCGCCAGCTCCTCCATCCGGAGGCGGTCGACGGCGCGCTGCAGTTCGTCGATCTCGACGGGCGAGGAGTCGATCTCCATGCGCAGCCGGGACGCCGCCTCGTCGACCAGGTCGATCGCCTTGTCGGGGAGGAAGCGGGAGGTGATGTAGCGGTCGGACAGGGTCGCGGCGGCGACCAGCGCGGAGTCCGCGATCTGCACCTTGTGGTGCGCCTCGTAACGGCCCTTGAGGCCGCGGAGGATCGCGATGGTGTCCTCCACGGTCGGCTCGGCGACCAGGACCTGCTGGAAGCGGCGCTCCAGGGCGGGGTCCTTCTCGATCCGCTCGCGGTACTCGTCGAGCGTCGTCGCACCCACCATCCGCAGCTCGCCGCGGGCCAGCATCGGCTTGAGCATGTTGCCCGCGTCCATGGCGGAGTCCCCGCCGGCGCCCGCGCCCACGACGGTGTGGAGCTCGTCGATGAACGTGATGATCTGGCCGTCGCTCTCCTTGATCTCGGAGAGAACGGTCTTCAGGCGCTCCTCGAACTCGCCGCGGTACTTGGCGCCCGCGACCATGGCTCCCAGGTCCAGCGAGACGAGCCGCTTGTTCCGCAGGCTCTCCGGCACATCGCCCTTGACGATGCGCTGGGCGAGCCCCTCGACGACGGCGGTCTTGCCGACGCCGGGCTCGCCGATGAGCACGGGGTTGTTCTTCGTACGCCGCGACAGGACCTGCACGACGCGCCGGATCTCCTGGTCACGCCCGATGACGGGGTCGAGCTTGCCCTCGCGCGCGGCGGCCGTGAAGTCCGTACCGAACTTCTCCAGGGCCTTGTACTGGCCCTCCGGGTCGGGTGTGGTCACCCGGCGCCCTCCCCTGCTCTTCTCGAATGCGTCCAGCAGTTTCTTCGCGCCGGCGCCCTGCCTGGTGAGGATCCCACCGGCACGGCCGCCCTCGGCCGCGATGCCGATCATCAGATGCTCGGTGGAGAGGTAGTCGTCGCCGAGCTCCTTCGCACGCTGCGCGGCGTCGGAGATGACGGCGAGCAGCTCACGGTTGGGCTGCGGCGGGGCGACGGTCGACCCGGTGACGCTGGGCAGCGACGCGAGCAGCCGCTCGGTCTCGCTGCGCACGGCGGCCTGATCGGCCTCGACGGCGGCCAGCAGGTCGATGATGTTCTCGTTGTCCTCGCCCTGGAGCAGGGCGAGGAGCAGATGCCCAGGGGTCAGATCGGGGTGTCCGTCCTTCACGGCCCTGCTGGTGGCCGCGTTGATGGCGTCCCGGCTCCTGTTGGTCAGCTCGGCGTCCACGTGCGCTCTCTCCTCCTTGCGGTGACTGGTCTGTCACAACTATGACCAGATCAACGTCCACAAAGTTGAGTCTATTCCACTCAAGGCGTGATCGGTCCCACGCCACACGGCCCACGCCCGGAACCCGGAGCGGAGCAGGGCTCCCGACCGAGTGAACCGGCCGGACCCGTCCTCCGCCACCGCACCGCATCGGGGCACGGGCCCGCGGATGCCTACCCTTTCCCCATGGCCGTAGACGTACGCAACCCCAGCCCCGATTACCTCGCCTTCTGGCGCGAGCACCACGTGTGCACGCTGACCACCCCCCGCCCCGACGGCAGCCCGCACGTGGTGCCGGTCGGCGTGACGTACGACCCCGAGGCCGGACTCGCCCGCATCATCACCAACAAGAGCAGCAGAAAGGTCGCCAACGTCCTGGCCGCCGGTCCGGACGGGGCACGGGTGGCGGTCTGCCAGGTGGACCGGGGGCGCTGGGCAACGCTGGAGGGCCGCGCGACGGTCCGTACGGAGCAGGACGTGGTCGACGACGCGGTACTCCGCTACGCGGAACGCTACGGGCGCACGCCGGCACCCAACCCGAACCGGGTCGTCATCGAGATCGCCCTCGAACGGGCGCTGGGCCGGGGCGCACCGGTCCGCACGGCCTGACGGCCTCCCCACCGTCCGTCCCCGGGCAGCACAGCGGCGCCACCGTGTTCAGGTCACGATGGCGCCGCTGTGTGGGGGAGTGTCCGAGCGACATGGAACGACGGGGGATCGCTCAGGCACTGCGGGGGGTGGCGGAGATGGTTTCTGGTTCGATCAGCTGGTGGTCACGCTGATCAAGATTGACGAAGATCATTCCGTACCGGATCGCACACCGGACGGGCTGCGGCGCCCCACGGGGGCGCCGGAGGCACCGGTAGGCGCGGACCTCGTCGTCGCGCCGCCGTGGAGGCCGCCGCGTACGGCGTACGGGTCAACGCCGTCGCCCCCAGCCTCGCCATGCACCCGCACCTGGTGAAGGTCACCTCCGC
>NZ_JBEZKL010000110.1:0-24028 GCF_040704695.1 Streptomyces sp. NPDC048411 | reverse complement strand
CGGGCCTCGCCCGCGGATCCACCCCGAACCGGCGCGACACCTGAACCAGGAACCGAACGCGACTGCCGGGACGAGACGCTCTTTCAGCTGTCGAAGTCGACGGTCAGGGTGTCGGACACGGGGAACGTCTGGCAGGTGAGTACGTAGCCGGCGTCGACCTCGGAAGGTTCGAGCGCGTAGTTGCGGCGCATGTCGGCCTCGCCGTCGGTGACCAGAGCACGGCAGGTGCCGCACACGCCGCCCTTGCAGGCGAAGGGCATGTCGGGGCGTACCCGCGTCGCTCCGTCCAGGATCGTCGTCTCACGGGAGAGCGGGGACGTGGTGGAGCGGCCGTCGAGCGTGATGGTGACTTGGCTGACCGGACCGTCGGCCGTGGCGTCCTCGTGGCGGACGGTGCGGACCGGCTCGTCATCGGCGAAGAACAGTTCCCGGTGCACGCGGTCCGCGGGGACACCGAGGTTCCCGAGGAGCTTCTGCGCGTCCCGGACCATGCCGTGCGGACCGCACAGCCACCAGTGGTCCGCGCCACGGACGTCGACGAGCCCGTCGATGAGCGCGGCGAGGCGCTCGGCATCCAGGCGCCCCGACAGCAGTTCGGCCTCGCGCGGTTCACGGGACAGGACGTGCCCGAGCTGGAAGCGGGTGCGGTAGAGGTCCTTCAGCTCCGCGAGTTCGTCGGCGAACATCACCGTGTCGGTGCGGCGGTTGCCGTAGAAGAGCGTGACCCGGGAGCGGGTGTCCGCGGCCAGGACGGACTCGGCTATGGACAGCATCGGGGTGATGCCGGAGCCGGCGGCGATCAGAACGTGGTGGCCCGGTTCGGTGAGGTCGGGGGTGAAGGCGCCGGTCGGGGCCATCACCTCGATCGTGTCCCCGGGGCGTACGTCATTGACGAGCCAGGAGGAGAAGAGTCCGCCGGGCACGACACGCACTCCGATGCGGGGGCGGGCGCCGACGGGAGAGCAGATGGAGTACGAGCGTCGCTCGTCGCGCCCGTCGACCTCGCGGCGCAGCGTGAGCGACTGGCCGGGCCGGTAGGCGAACTCCTCCGCCAGCTCGTCGGGTATGTCGAAGCTGATGGCGGCGGCGTCCTCGCACAGCGGCTGCACCGCGGCGACCCGCAGCGGGTGGAAGGCCGGGCGACGGCGCGTTCGCGCGGGGGCGGCGGACGCGGGGGTGTCCGTCGTGGTGGTCGGGGCCATCAGATCTCCTTGACGTACTCGAACGGCTCAAGACAGCTGCGGCAGCGCCACAGCGCCTTGCAGGAGGTGGCGGCGAAGCGGGACGTCTCCTCGGTGTCCGACGACCCGCAGCGGGGGCACGCCACCGTGCGGCGCGTGACCGACAGCTCCAGCGGCACGGGCCCGCCGGTGCGGCGGGGCGCGGTGCCGGGGGGCGCGATGCCGGCCTCGGCGAGCTTGCGGCGGCCCTCGGCTGTGATCCAGTCCGTCGTCCACGGCGGGTCGAGAACGGTGCGGATCTCCACCTGCGCGAAGCCGGCCGCCCGCAGCCGCGCGGCGACGTCGGCGCGCATCTCCGCCATGGCGGGACAGCCCGAGTAGGTGGGCGTCAGTCCTGCGACGACCGTGCCGTCCGGCCGCACCTCGACCGCGCGCAGGACGCCGAGGTCGGCCAGGGTGAGCATGGGCAGCTCCGGGTCCGGGACCTGTTCGGCCACGCGCCGGGCCCGGCGCTCGTCCAGGGCGGTCACCATGTCGCGTCCGGGTGGGCGCGGGCCACGCTCTGCAACTCAGCGAGCAGCGGGGCCAGGTGCTCGGTGTGGTCGCCTTCCCTGCCCTGTCCGGGCAGGGACCCGGCCTCCGGCAGGCGCAGCCCGGCGGCGTCGAGGACCTGCTGCAGCACCGCCGTCGTCTCCTCCCGCACCTGCGCGGGGTCGACACCGAAGTCCGGCCGGTGCGTGAAGAGTTCGCCCAGGTACGGGGCGACATCGGCGAGCGCCTGCCGCATCCGCCGGAGGGACTCCTCCGTGCCGTCGCCCAGCCGCAGCGTCCAGTCGGCCGCGAACTGGCGGTGGTACGCGAGTTCGTTGACCCCCTTGGCGGCGATGGCCTTCAGGACCGGGTCCTGCGCGGTGTCCGCAAGCCGCTCGAAGACAGCCAGGCGCCAGCTGGACATGACCAGCAGTCGGGTGATGGAGAACGCGAAGTCCCCGTTGGGGAGTTCGGCGAGCCGGACATTGCGGAAGTCCTCCGCGTCACGGGAGTAGGCGTATGCGTCCTCGCCCCGGCCGGTGCCGTCCACCTGGCCGGCCCGCGCGTACAACAGGCGCGCTTGGCCGAGCAGATCGAGGCCGATGTTGGCCAGGGCCACCTCCTCCTCGAGCTCGGGGGCGCGGGTGCACCACTGGGCCAGGCGCTGGGCCCCGACCAGGGCGTCGTCCCCGAGGGCCAGGCAGCAGGCGGCCAGCTCGGCGGGGTCGACCGTGGCGGGCACGGTCGTGTCGACGCCGTGCAGCGGGTCCTCGAAACCGGTGCCGAAGGCCCAGCGGGCGTCCGAGTTCCCGTGCTCCTCGCCCAGGGACAGGTAGACGTGGTCGTCAGTGACGTCGCTCATGCCGTCCTGCTCCTAGATGTGGGGGACATCGTCGGGGATGTCGTAGAAGGTGGGGTGGCGGTAGACCTTGTCGGCACTGGGCTTGAAGAAGGGGTCCTTCTCGTCGCGCGTGGAGGCGGCTATGTCCTCCGAGCGCACCGCCCATATGCTCACGCCCTCGTTGCGCCGGGTGTACAGGTCGCGGGCGTGGCTGAGCGCCATGGCGTCGTCGGCGGCGTGCAGCGAGCCGACGTGGACGTGGTTCAGGCCGCGCTTGCCGCGGATGAACACCTCGTAGAGCGGCCAGCTGTCCTTCGTGCCTTCGGTGTTGCTCATGTCACCGTTCCTTCCTGAATGTTCCGGGCTTGCATGGCTGCCCGCTTGGCCGCGTGGGCGGAGGCCGCCTCGCGCACCCAGGCGCCTTCCTCGTGGGCGGCCCGCCGCCGCGCGACGCGCTCCTTGTTGCAGGGCCCGTCACCGGTGATCACGCGCTGGAGCTCGGACCAGTCGGGGGTGCCGAAGTCGTGGTGGCCGCGCTCCTCGTTCCAGCGCAGCTCGGGGTCGGGCAGCGTCACGCCCAGCTTGGCGGCCTGCGGGACGGTCATGTCGACGAAGCGCTGGCGCAGCTCGTCATTGCTGTGCCGCTTGATCTTCCAGGCCATCGAGGCGGCGGAGTTGGGGGAATCGCCGTCGGGCGGGCCGAACATCATCAGGGACGGCCACCACCAGCGGTCCACCGCATCCTGCACCATCTCGCGCTGGGCGTCGGTGCCCCGCATCATCGTCATCAGCAGCTCGTAGCCCTGACGCTGGTGGAAGGACTCCTCCTTGCAGATCCGCACCATCGAGCGGGCGTACGGACCGTAGGAACTGCGGCACAGCGGCACCTGGTTGCAGATCGCCGCGCCGTCCACGAACCACCCGATCACGCCGACGTCGGCGAAGGTCGGCGTCGGGTAGTTGAAGATCGACGAGTACTTCTGGCGACCCTCGATCAGGCGCTCGGTGAGGTCCGCGCGGTCGGCGCCCAGGGTCTCGGCCGCCGAGTACAGGTACAGGCCGTGTCCGGCCTCGTCCTGGACCTTCGCGAAGAGGATGGCCTTGCGTCGCAGCGACGGGGCCCGGGTGATCCACTCGCCCTCGGGTTGCATTCCGATGATCTCCGAGTGGGCGTGTTGCGCGATCTGCCGGATCAGCGTCTTGCGGTAGCCCTCGGGCATCCAGTCCCGGGGCTCGACCCGCTGGTTCCTCGCGATCGTCGCGTCGAACCGCTCCTGGAGCTCAGGCTCCCCGCAGCCGCCCGGCGCTGCGCCGTGTGACGTGGTCATCGATACCAGCTTCCCTACCGACCATTCGTTCGGTACACAGTCTGACGAATTTTCCCAGCCCCGGCAACCCCCGGACCGGGATCAATGAACCGACGGGCGGCCGTCGGTACCGACGGCCGCCGCCACGCTCAGCGGCCCTCGAAGGACGGCTTCTCCTTGGCGAGGAACGACCGCACCGCGGCACGGTGGTCCCGCGTGGCACCGAGGCGCTCCTGCACTGCCGCCTCGCGCTCCAGTACAGCGCCGAGATCGGCCCCGGCCGCCGCGTCCCGCAGCAGTGCCTTGACCTCGCCGTACGCCGCGGTGGGCCCGGCCGCCAGCCGCCGCGCCAGCGACAGCCCCTCCGCCGCGGCCTGACCGTCCGGCACGACCTGGTGCACCAGCCCCCACCGCTGCGCTTCCTCGGCGTCGAAACGGTCTCCGAGCAGCATCAGGGCGGCGGCGCGCGAGGGGCCGACCGCGTGGGACAGCGACAGGCTCAGCCCGCTGTCCGCGGCCAGTCCGATCCCGGTGAACGCGGTCGAGAAGCGTGCGCCGGCCGAGGCCACCCGCAGGTCGGCGCAGAGCGCGAGCCCGAGCCCCGCCCCGACGCAGGCGCCCTCGACCCCCACGACCACCGGCTGGGGCAGCGCGTGGAGCGCTTCGACCAGCGGGTTGTACTCGGCGCGCACCACGGCGAACGCCGATGCCGGCCTGGTCTCCAGGGCCTCGGCGTGCTCCTTGAGGTCCTGCCCGACGCAGAAATTCCTGCCCTGGGCGGTCAGCAGCACCGAGCGGACGAGTTCCCCGTCGCTCAGCACCCGGCGCACGGCGGCCAGCAGCTCGAACCGCAGCGACGCGTCGAGCGCGTTGCCCGCGGAGGGCCTGCGCAGCTCGATCACCGCGACGCCGCCGTCGAGGGTGTAGCCGACGCCAGGCCCGGCCTCCCCGGATTCGGCCGCTCCCGTTGTGGTCACTGCCATGTGTAGAACCCCTGCCCCGACTTGCGGCCCAGTTCGCCCCGGGCGACCTTGTCGCGCAGCAGCTGCGGCGGGGCGAAGCGCTCCCCGAGTGTCGCGTGCAGGTACTCGGCGATGGCCAGGCGGACATCGAGTCCGACCAGGTCGGTGAGGCGCAGCGGACCCATCGGGTGCTTGTAGCCGAGGCTCATCGCGTCGTCGATCGCCTCCGGCTCCGCGACCCCCTCCTCGACCATGCGGATCGCCTCCAGGCCGAGCGCCAGGCCGAGGCGGCTGCTGGCGAAGCCCGGGGAGTCCTTGACGACGACGTCCTTCTTGCCGAGCGCATGGGTCCAGCCCAGGGCGGCCCGCACGACCTCGGGCGAGGTGTCCGGTGCGGCGACGATCTCGACCAGCTCGGAGGCGGGCACGGGGTTGAAGAAGTGCATGCCGAGGAAGCGGCCCGGCTCCCTCAGCACCAAGGCCAGTTCGGTGACCGAGAGGGAGCTCGTGTTGGTGGCCAGCACGGTCGACTTGTCCACCGCCTGTTCGGCCGCGGCAAGCAGCCGGGCCTTGAGGGCGGCGTTCTCCGGAACGGCCTCGACGACCAGCTCGGTGCCCGGAGGCAGCCCGTCGACCGATTCCACGGTCGTGACCCGGGCGAGCACCTGTTCGGCGGGCTCGGCGAGCTTGCCGCGCTCGGCGGCCCGCTGCAGCCCGGCGGCGATCCGGTCCAGGGCGGCGGCCGCGGCCTCCGCACCGCCCTCCACGACGGTCACGGACGAGCCGATGGCCGCGAACGACTGCGCGATACCGGCCCCCATCCGGCCGCCGCCGATCACGCCCACGACGGTGGGTACGGTCGGACTGCTCATGTCTTGCTCCTGTTCTTCTTCTCCAAGAAGCGCGTCATACGGTCCTGCTTGTCCTGGCCTTCGAAGAGCACGGCCTGCGCCAGGTCATCGGCGACCGGGTGCGCGCCCGGCGCGTCGACGACGAGCTTCGTCAGGCGCAGCGCCACGGCCGAGGAGCGCGCCATGCGGTCGAGCAGCGCGTGCGCCTCGTCCAGCAGCTTCTCCGCGGGTACCACGTCGATGACGAGCCCTGCGGCCAGGGCCGCCCGAGCGTCCAGATTGCGGCCGGCGAGCAGTACCTGCTTGGCGACGGACTCGCCCACCAGCTCCGGCAGCCGCCAGCAGGCGCCGGCCGCCGCGAGTATGCCGAGCCCCGGCTCCGGATTGCCGAAGACGGCGTCGGGCCCCGCGATGCGGATGTCGCAGGCGTACGACAGCTCGGCGCCGCCGCCCAAGGCCCAGCCGTCGACGGCGGCAACCGTCGGCATGGGCAGCCTGCGCACCCGCTCGAACAGACGGCTGTTGATCCCCTGCAGCGCTTCCTCCCGGCCGCGCCGCAGCAGCTCCGCGATGTCGGCGCCGCCCGCGAAGACTCCGCCGTGGCCGGTGAGCAGCAGCAGCTTCGCATCGCGTTCCAGCAGGTCACAGACCGTGTGCAGTTCGCGGATCATCAGCCCGCTGATGGCGTTGCGCGCCTCGGGGCGGTGCAGGGTGACCACGACCCGGTCCTCGCGCTCCTCGACGAGAAGAGTCTCGTACGTCGTCCCGCTCATACCCGCTCCACCAGCATCGCCATGCCCTGCCCCACGCCCACGCACAGCGTGGCCAGGCCCCGGCGAGCGTCCTCGCGCTCCAGGCGGCCCAGCAGCGTGAGGAGGATACGGGCGCCCGAGCAGCCCAGCGGATGGCCGAGCGCGATGGCACCGCCGTCGGCGTTGACCTTGTCCTCGTCGAGCTTGAGACGGCGGATGACGGCGAGCGCCTGCACGGCGAAGGCCTCGTTGAGCTCGATGGCGTCCAGATCGGCGGTCTGCCAGCCGGCGCGGGCGAGTGCCTTCTCCGTGGCGGGAACCGGCCCGAGGCCCATGATGTGGGGCTGCACACCGGCGGAGGCGGAGGCGACGACCCGGGCGCGCGGGGTGAGCCCGTAGCGTTCGACGGCCGTCGCGCTCGCCACCACCAGGGCCGCGGCCCCGTCGGACAGCGGCGAGGAGGAGCCCGCGGTGACGGTGCCGTCCTTGCGGAAGATCGTGCGCAGGGAGCCCAGCTTCTCCAGCGTCGTCGACGGACGCGGCCCCTCGTCGCGCCCCACGAGGCCGTCCTTCACCGGGACCGGCACGATCTCGCGGTCGAAGTGTCCGGCCTCCTGCGCGGCGACGGCGCGCCGGTGGCTGCGCAGCGCGAAGGCGTCGGACTCGGCGCGGGTGATGCCGTCGAGCGCGGCGACCTCCTCGGCCGTCTCGCCCATCGACAGGGTCACCTTCACCGTCTCCGGCCCTGCCCCGGCGGGCACCGCGCGATCGGCGGCGGCGAAGCGCGGGTTGGTGAAGCGCCAGCCCAGAGACGTGTCGTGCAGTTCGCCCGGCTTGGACCAGGGGGTGCCCGGCTTCTCCATGACCCATGGGGCCCGGGTCATGGACTCCACACCGCCCGCCACGACCAGATCGGCCTCGCCGGACCGGATCGCCTGGGCCGCCGAGGCGACCGCGGTCAGGCCCGAGGCGCACAGCCGGTTGACCGTGTAGCCCGGCACAGTGTGCGGAAGTCCGGCGAGGAGCACGGCCATGCGCGCCACGTCGCGGTTGTCCTCGCCGGCCTGGTTCGCCGCGCCCAGAATGACCTCGTCCACGGCCTCGGCCGGGATCGCGGCGCGGCGGACGGCCTCACCGACCACCAGCGCCGCCAGGTCGTCGGGGCGTACGGAGGCCAGGGCGCCGCCGTAGCGGCCCTGCGGGGTGCGGGCCCCGTCGATCAGGTAGACCTCGTCAGGCATGGGTGCCCTCCTGGAGGGTGACGGGGCGGCGCGACTGCAGCGTCGCGAAGCGGCCCGTGACGAATGCGGGATCGGACAGGGTGGCGCTGGCCGCGGGGTTGGCGGCGCTGCCGTGGAAGTCGCTGAACGCTGCGGACTGGTTGACGAAGACGCCGCCCGTGAGGTTCTCCGACAGGTGCACTCCCGCGTCCAGGGCCGCCGACTCGGCCGCGGCCAGGACCTCTTCGCTCGTGGAGTGCACGGCGGCGGTGAGCGCGCCGTGGGCGCGCACCGTCTCACGGAAGATCCGCAGGCTGTGCTCGGTGGAGTCGGTGGCGATGACGAAGGAGACGGGTCCGAACCACTCTCGGGTGTACGTCTCGTCGTCCGCCCCCGCGTCGAGGCGCGCGACCAGCGGCGTACGGACGGTGGCCGCCGGGTATTCGGGGTGCTCGACCGGCTGCGAGGGGTGGACGGTGCTGCCCAGTGCCGAGGCCTTCTCCAGACGCTCACGCACGCCGTCGTTGACGAGGGCGCCGAGCGTGCCGGCCGCCCTGTCCGGGTCGCCGAGCAGCTTGTCCAGCGCGGCGCCCAGATCCGCGGCGAACGCGTCGGCCGTCTTGACCCCCTGGTCGGTGGCGATGCCCTCGCGGGGGATCAGCAGGTTCTGCGGGGTGGTGCACATCTGCCCGCTGTACAGGGACAGCGAGAACGCCAGATTGCCCAGCAGCCCGCGGTAGTCGTCGGTGGAGTCGAGGACGACCGTGTTGAGGCCCGCCTTCTCCGTGTACACGGCGGCCTGACGCGCGTTCGTCTCCAGCCAGTCGCCGAACTCGGTGGAGCCGGTGAAGTCGATGATGCGGACGTCCGGGTGGAGCGCGAGGAAGCCCGCGGTCCGCTCGCCCAGCCCCTCGGCGGCGAGGACGACGAGATTGGGGTCGAAGCCCGCCTCGACCAGGACCTCGCGGGCCGTGCGCACGGTGAGCGCCAGCGGCAGCACGGCGCCCGGATGCGGCTTGATCACGACCGGGTTGCCGGTGACCAGGCTGGCGAACAGGCCCGGGTAGCTGTTCCACGTCGGAAAGGTGTTGCAGGCGATCAGCAACGAGACACCGCGTCCGACCGGGGTGAACTTCTTGTCCATCGCCAGCGCAGCGCCCTTGCGCTGGGGCTTGGTCCAGCGGGCCGACTCCGGGTGCCGCTTCTGCTCGGCCCAGGCGTAGGCGACGGCCTCCAGGCCGCGGTCCTGCGCGTGCGGGCCACCCGCCTGGAACGCCATCACGAAGGCCTGGCCGGTGGTGTGCTGCACGGCGTGCGCGTTCTCGAAACTGGCCGCGTTCAGCCGGGCCAGGATCTCGACGGCGACTCCCGCGCGCACATCGGGTCCCGCCTCTCGCCAGGGGCCGGTGGCCGCCTTGGCGGCGGCCACCGCCGCCTCCGTCGCGACGCGGGGGTAGGTGATCCCGAGCGCGAAGCCGTAGGGGGAGGTCTCGGTGGCCTGTACGGTCCCGTCGCCGGGGTGTCCGGGCAGCTCGAACGGCTTGCCCAGCTGATTCCGGAAGGCGGCCTCGCCGAGCTTCGCGGCCTCCTCGCCGTACACCGACTTGCTGGGCGACTCCGGATACGGCGTCCAATGGTCCCGGCTAGCGGTGGCTGCGACGGCCTTTTCCAGCAGCTCACGGTGGCGAGCGAAGAAGTCAACGGGCTCGGGAGTGTTGCGGGGCATGCGGTCCACCTCTTGACAGGCAGTGGTGATGCTTGATTACTTGGCGACTCCGACGCTAACCGAATGTTCGGTCGGTACACAAGGTGGTGGAAAACGTGACGCAGGCCACCGACGTGGCTCTCGGTCCGGTGGAGACGATGTTCGCCGCGGACCAGGCTTCCCGGAATCTCGGCATCGAGCTGGTGCAGCATGGTGAGGGGACCGCCGTGCTGCGCGTGACCGTGACGCCGGCGATGGTCAACGGGCACAGGATGGCCCACGGCGGTTATCTCTTCCTGCTCGCCGACACCGCCTTCGCCTGCGCCTGCAACAGCCACGGACCCGTGACCGTCGCGGCTGCGGCCGACATCGTCTTCATCGCCCCGGCCCACGAGGGCGACGTCCTCGAGGCGACGGCCTGCGAGCGCACCCGGTTCGGCCGCAGCGGGATCTACGACGTGACCGTCCGGCGCATCCATGGCGGTCCGCGCGAAGCGCGGGCCACTGAGGGCGGTGGCGGGACAGCGGCGGGCGAGGTGATCGCGGAGTTCCGCGGGCGCAGCCGCAGCATTGGAAGCACGAAGACGAAGGAGTCGCAATGAGCAGCGAACTGATGGCCCCGGCGGACCAGGGGCCCCGCCTGGGAGAGCCCCTCCCGGACGAGCTGCTGGACAGCGCCGAGCGCATGACACGCGAGCAGCTCCGGCAGCTTCAGCTCGAACGCCTCCAGGCGACGCTGCGACACGCCTACGACAACGTCGAGCTGTACCGCAAGAAGTTCGACGCAGCCGGCGTGAAGCCCGATGACTGCCGCTCCCTGGACGACCTTGCCCGGTTCCCCTTCACCACCAAGGCCGATCTGCGGGACACCTATCCCTTCGGCATGTTCGCCGTCCCCATGCCCGACGTCCGGCGCATCCACGCTTCCAGCGGCACCACCGGCCGCCCCACCGTGGTCGGCTACACCGAGAACGACCTGTCGATGTGGGCCGACGTCGTCGCCCGCTCCATACGCGCCGCGGGCGGCCGACCGGGCCACAAGGTCCACGTCTCGTATGGCTACGGCCTGTTCACCGGCGGCCTCGGCGCGCACTACGGCGCCGAGCGGGCCGGGTGCACCGTGATCCCCGCCTCGGGCGGCATGACCGCGCGCCAGGTGCAGATCATCCAGGACTTCAAGCCCGAGATCATCATGGTCACGCCCTCCTACATGCTGACGCTGCTCGACGAGTTCGAGCGGCAGGGCGTGGACCCGCGGACCAGCTCCCTGAAGATCGGTATTTTCGGCGCCGAGCCGTGGACGGAGGCGATGCGCCGCGAGATCGAGGAGCGCATGGACATCCACGCCGTCGACATCTACGGCCTGTCCGAGGTCATGGGCCCGGGTGTGGCGCAGGAGTGCGTGGAGACCAAGGACGGACTGCACGTCTGGGAGGACCACTTCTACCCCGAGATCGTCGATCCGCTCGCGGACGCCGTCCTGCCCGAGGGGGACAGCGGCGAGCTGGTCTTCACCTCGCTCACCAAGGAAGCGCTGCCGATCATTCGCTACCGCACGCGCGACCTCACGCGCCTGCTGCCCGGCACCGCACGGCCTGCCTTCCGCCGTATGGAGAAGATCACCGGCCGCAGCGACGACATGATCATCCTGCGGGGTGTGAACGTCTTCCCGAGCCAGATCGAGGAGATCGTGCTGCGTGTGCCCGATGTCGCCCCGCACTTCCAGATCGAGCTGACGCAGCGCGGCCGCATGGATCACATGACGGTCCACGTCGAGGCCCGTCCCGGCGCCGGCCCGGAGCAGCGCGAGGCGGCTGTCAAGACGATCGCCAAGGGCGTGAAGGACGGAGTGGGCGTCAGCGTCGAGGTGTGCGTGGTCGAGCCGGAGTCCCTGGAGCGCTCGGTCGGCAAGATCCGCCGGGTCAAGGATCTGCGCCGGGGGTGACCCTCGGCCCTTGTCACAATGGACCGGTGAGCAGAACGCCTGTACAGAGCGCCGCCGCCCGTCGGGGCCGCCCCAGCTACGACCGTGACTCCCTGCTGGAGGTCGCGGTCGTGGTCTTCAACGAGCGCGGCTACGACGGCACCAGCATGGAAGAGCTGGCCAGGCGCCTGGGCCTGAGCAAGTCGAGCATCTACCACCATGTCTCCGGCAAGGAGGAACTGCTCGACCTCGCCGTCAGCCGCGCCCTGAACGCGCTGTTCGCCGTACTCGACGAGGACCAGGACCCCCGGACCTCGGCCACCGCGCGCCTGGAGCGGATCGTCCACCGCAGCGTCGAGGTTCTGGCCACCGAACTGCCCTATGTGACGCTGTTGCTGCGGATCCGCGGCAACAGCGCGGCGGAACGGCGGGCGCTGGAGAGGCGGCGTGAGTTCGACCATCGAGTGGCCGAACTCATGGCCCGAGCGACAGCCGAGGGCGGCGTACGCGGCGACATCGATCCCCACCTGGCCGCCAGGCTGCTGTTCGGAACGGTCAACTCCCTCATCGAGTGGTACCGCCCGGACGGCGACGTACCCGTGTCGGCACTCGCGACGGCCCTGACGCGCGTGCTCTTCGACGGCCTGCACCACGAAAACTGAACCCAGCACCTCGACACCGCCCATGTGAGGGCCCAAGAAGGCATTCCCCACATGCCATGGCCGACGAGGCCCGGCCGACCGGCAGCGGTCCTCGGGCCGCAGGGTGCAGGGCGTTCGCCGTCACCGAGCGGTCCGCCCCGATCACGGGAGAGGTCGCACACAACGCATCCACGCCATCGACGCCGACAAGAAAGGCCCACGCTACGAAGCCCTGGGCATCACTGTTGGCTACGAACCCGCGCCGAGGGCCGCGACCGCAAGGTCGAGGCCCTCGCTTCCGTATCGTTGCAGGGAGCGTCCGAGGGGGGACACGCGCCATACGCACACGCCCTCACCGTGACCGCGTCCGAGATGCGGATCGGATCACCGCGCTCCGGCGTAGGCGGCCTGGACCTGGGCGTACAAGCTGCCTACGGCGGCCATACCGCCTGCCACACCGCGAACGAACCCCGCGCGGTTCAGGTACTCGACGTCACTGGCCCCGTGTCCGCAACCTGGCAACGCGTAGCAGCGCCGACCTGCTCAGCACCGGCCCGCCTTGTCACTGAAGTACTGAGGAGCGGTGGTACTGGTCCGGGACGTGGACGTCGCCGCCGAGGCCGCGGGCGGCGTGCCGGGCCCAATAGGGGTTCCGCAGCAGTTCGCGGCCGAGGAGGATCGCGTCGGCTTCGTCGTTGGCGAGGATCTTCTCGGCGTGCTCGGGTTCGGTGATGAGGCCGACGGCGGCGACGGGAAGGGTGGTCTCGTTCTTGACCCGGGCGGCGAAGGGGACCTGGTAGCCGGGGGCGGTGGGGATGCGGACGCCGGAGGCGTTGCCGCCGGTGGAGACGTCGAGGAGGTCCACGCCGTGCTCCTTCAGCAGGGCGGCGAAGCGGACGGTGTCGTCGGCGGTCCAGCCGTTGTGCTCGAGCCAGTCGGTGGCGGAGATACGGAAGAACAGCGGGAGGTGATCGGGCCAGACGGCACGCACGGCGTCGACGACTTCGAGGGCGAAGCGGGTGCGGTTCTCGAAGGAGCCGCCGTAGGCGTCGGTGCGCCTGTTGGAATGGTGGGAGAGGAACTCCCCGATGAGGTAGCCGTGGGCGCCGTGGACCTCGACGACCTCGAATCCCGCGTCCAGCGCGCGGCGTGCGGCGTCCGCGAACTGCCCGACGATTTCCTGGATCTCATCGGTGGTCAGCTCAATGGGTACCGGGTGGCCATCGGCGAAGGCCACGGCGCTGGGGCCCAACGGCTGCCACCCGTGTTCGCCGGGCCCGACCGGGGCGCCGCCCTTCCAGGGGCGGTCGGTGCTGCCCTTGCGTCCGCTGTGAGCGATCTGGATTCCCGGGGTGGCGCCCTGGGTCTTGAGGAAGTCGGTGATCCGGCGCAGGGTCTCGGCCTGGTGGTCGTTCCAGATACCCAGGTCGTAGGGGGAGATCCGGCCCTCAGGGCTGACCGCGGTCGCCTCGAGGAGGATGAGTCCGGTGCCGCCGGTGGCGCGGGCTGCATAGTGGGCGAAGTGCCAGTCGTGCGCGACGCCGACCTCGGGACCTTCGGGGGCGGCGGAATATTGGCACATGGGGGCCATCCAGATGCGGTTCGGGATGGTGAGCGAGCGCAGGGTGTAGGGCTCGAAAAGGACACTCACGGCAGACTCCGTTTCGCCGGGAACGGCAGGATCGCTAGTACGATACATCTCGTAGTACGAGATTCGTCAAATTACGAAGGTTCTCGTACAACGAGACTCACGTGCATGAGGCCCCTCCCGGCTTCGGACGCTGCTGGTCCGGCTTCGGGAGGGGCCTCATGCACATGCGGGTCGGTCCTTCAGGATTCAGCCGCGGCGCCGCAGCGCGATCTCCGCATCGGCGTCGTAACCCTGGGTCCAGCTGCGTCCGGCGCCCGACTTCCAGGTGATGTGGGCCGTGGCCCCGTCGACCCTGACCGCTTCCACGGTCATGGCCCGGTCGCCGTCCCGTACATCGCCGCGACGCAGCTGCCCCGCCTTGACCGTCACGGGCTCAGCCGACTGCGCGCTCTCCGCCTCGTCCGCCGCACGAACGAGAGCCGCAGCCAGCTCCCGGGCCCGGGCAGGGGTGCAGGTCAGTGAGAGCTCCCCCGAAGGACCCGCTGCCCGGACCTCGACCCCAGCCGCAACGGGGGTCACGCCCAGGGTCGCACCGCGTCCGTCGGTGTCCTCGATCTCACTCTTCATCGCTCTGCTCTCCCCTTGCCCGTCCCCCGGCTCGCTTCGGCCGGAGGCCCTCCGGCGGGCCCAGGTGGCTGGGCTTGAGGCCGCCGGTGTCGACCACCAGGTTCTGCAGCACCATCGTCGGGTCGACCATCCAGAATTTCAGCACATGCACCCCGGCTCGGACCGGTGATGAGGGCCGTAGCCGGGGAAGCTCTCCCGGACGACGCCGCGGTCCGGAGCGGTCCGGCCTCCTTCCGCGCTCTGACGTCGACGCTTTCGTCGAGACGGCCGTGCGTGCTCACAGGGGAGGCAGATGAGGAGGCCGCAGCCTGACCCCGCACCGGAACTACACGTACGACATTTTGTGTGGACATAGCGGGTAAACAGGAGCCATGGGAGGCTTTGGCGGATATACCTCAAGGCTCCGACGATCGAACACTGGGCGCTCCCGCACCCTGCTCGGCGTACGCACCGTGGCAGGGGAAGTCCTGCTGCTGGAGCTGGTGCTCGTGGTGCTGCTCGTCGCCACGGCGGCGTTCTCGCTCGTGCTGCAGGCCCGGAGCGCCGCCGTTCACGATGCCGAGAGAGGTTCGTACGCCGTCGCCCAAACGTTCGCTCACTCCCCTGGCATCGTGGCGGCGCTGGACAGCCCTGATCCCACCGCGGTGCTGCAGCCGCTCACTGAGGAAATCCGGAAAACCACCCACGTCGACAGCGTCGTCGTGGCCGACGCCCACGGTATCCGCATCACCCACCGCGATCCCGCGCTGATCGGCAAGCACCTCGTCGGCCCGTACAAGGAGGCGCTTCTCGGGCATGGCTTCACCCGTACCTTCACGGGGAGCCGGGGGCCGGCCGTGAACTCGGTGGTGCCCATACCGAGGGCCGACGGCTCGACCGCCGGCCTGGTGTCCGTGGGCATCGCGATCAATAACGTGAACAGAATGGCCGACCGCGAACTGCCGGTGCTGGTCGGCGCCGCGGTGGCCGCGCTTGCCCTCACCTCCGGCGGTGCGGCACTGATCAGCCGACGTCTGCGGCGGCAGACGCATGGCCTCGGCCCCGCCGAGATGACGCGGCTGTATGAGCATCACGACGCGGTGCTGCACTCCGTGCGCGAAGGTGTCCTCATCATCGACGGCGACAGGCGGCTGCTCCTGGCCAACGACGAGGCCCGGCGGCTGCTGGGCCTGCCCGCGAACGCCGAGGGGCTTCCGGTGACAGACATCGGCCTGCCTCCTCCCCTCGCGGAACTGCTCGCCTCCGGCCGCAGCGCCTCCGACGAGGTGCGCATGGCCGGCGACCGGCTGCTGGCCGTCAATCTGCGGCCCACCGACGAACATGGCGGACCTGCCGGGACGGTCGCGACCCTGCGGGACACAACGGAACTGGCCGCACTTGCCGACCGGGCCGCAGAGGTACGGGAGCGGCTGCTTCTGCTGCACACGGCTGGTGCGCACATCGGTACGACGCTGGATGTGACCCGGACTGCGGAGGAGCTGGCGCACGTGGTGGTCCCTCGCTTCGCCGACTTCGCCTCGGTCGACCTCGCCGAGCCGGTGCTGCGCGGTGAGGAACCGTCGGTACCGCTCGGCACTGTGCTGGACCTGCGGCGTACAGCTGTGGCAGGCATGCGCGTCGGCCACCCCTTCTACCCGATCGGAGGGGTCGTCGGGTTCGTTCCCACCAGCCCGGCGGCCCTGGGACTGATCCCTGGGCACACCAAGCTGGTGCCGGACCTGTCCGCCGAACGGGGGTGGCTGGGGGCCGACCCCGAGCGGGCGGCGAGGATCATCGCGTACGGTGTCCACTCCCTGATCTCCGTTCCGCTGCATGCACGCGGTGCGGTCCTGGGCATGGCGAACTTCTGGCGCTCGGAGAATCCGGACCCCTTCGACGAGGACGATCTGACGTTCGCCGAGGAACTGGTCGCCCGGGCGGCCATCTGTATCGACAACGCCCGCCGCTACACGCGCGAGCACGAGATGGCGGTGACGCTGCAGCGCAGCCTGCTGCCCCGCGGCCTGCCCGAACAAGCTGCTCTCGACGTCGCCTACCGCTATCTGCCGGCTCAGGCGGGGGTGGGCGGTGACTGGTTCGACGTCATTCCGCTGCCCGGTGCCCGCGTCGCGCTGGTCGTCGGTGACGTCGTCGGGCACGGTCTGCACGCCGCCGCGACGATGGGCCGCCTGCGCACCGCGGTCCACAACTTCTCCGCACTGGACCTTCCGGCCGACGAGCTCCTCGCTCGCATCGACGAAGTGATCGCGCGCATCGACCGGACGGAGAACACCGACGGCGGGCGCGCGGAGATCACGGGGGCCACCTGCCTGTACGCCGTCTATGACCCGGTGGCCGGCACCTGCTCCGCCGCCCGGGCCGGTCATCCCGGTCCCGTCCTGGTACTGCCCGACGGCACGGTGCAGTTCCCCGACGTCCCCGCAGGCCTGCCCCTGGGCATCGGCGGACTGCCCTTCGAGGCGATGGAGCTGTCCCTGCCGGAGGGGAGCCGTATGGTGTTCTACACCGACGGTCTCGTCGAGTCGCGCGAGCGGGACTTCGCCACCGGACTCGACACGATGCGCGAAACGCTGGCCGGACAGCACCGGACTCCGGAAGAGACCTGCGACGATCTGATCTCTGCGCTCCTGCCCACACCTCCGGGTGACGACGCCGTCCTCCTGGTGGCCGCCACCCACATCCTCGCCCCCTCCCGTGTCGGCGAATGGGACGTCGAGCCCGACCCGTCGGCCGTCGCCGGGGTCCGCAAGGACGTGTCCCAGTGGCTCATCGACCGGGGGCTGGAGGAAGAGACCTTCGCCACCGAGCTGATCCTCAGTGAGCTGGTCACCAACGCCATCCGCTACGGCGTCCCTCCCATCCGGGTCCGGATGCTGCACGACCGTGCTCTGATCTGCGAGGTGTCCGACTCCAGCAGCACCGCACCGCATCTGCGCTATGCGTCGACGACGGACGAGGGTGGCCGCGGACTGTATCTCGTCGCCCAGTTCGCGGATCGCTGGGGCACCCGCTATACAGCCGAGGGCAAGGTCATCTGGTCCGAACAGACACCGGGCGCGAGTGGTGCGCCGGCATTCGAGTGGACCGATGAGGCCCTGGGCCTCTGAGCACGCCACCAGCAGAGCCGTCGCCACGCCGTGGGGGGCGCCCCAGTGCCCCTCCCAGCAGGCTTTGCCTCGTCGCGCCGCCCGGCACGCACGCTCGCCGCGTCGGCCTGGGGCCCTGGTAGCTCCTTCCCCAAGCTCTCAGCTTCGTTCGAGCAGGGAGACCCCACCCAAGGACATCCGGCCGCCTTGCGATCGCACGCACCGGACGACGCTCCCCATGGCGCACACACTGCTGGTCACGGCACTGCGCGGACGAAACACTGTCCGTCGCGCAGCCGCGGAAGGGCACGCGCGGCAACAACCCCGGCGGGTGCCTCGTGTCCAGGGTGGCGGACCGGCTTCGTCGGGCCCGGTTCCACCTCGGTGACGGCCGTGCGGAAGCGGCGCCCATGTTCTGCCCGCCGAGGCTCTGCTCGCCCTGCTGGGCCGGATCGGCTCACGGCATGTGCGGGACCAGACGGAGGACGACGGGAGCATCGCCCGGGTCCTTACCGCGCCCGCCGCCACGGACACTCAGCCGCGATAGACATCGAGACGGCCGCACATCCCGAACTTTCCGTATGCCGATGGCTGTTGGGCATGCACGCAGGCGGCCGCGAGATGGCCGCCGTCCCCCCGAGCCAAGGCGTCCAGCTGGTCGCCGGTTGCCCGGGACGCGGCTGCGGCACCCTGTTCCCAGCGCCCCCGCCAGTCATGCGTCCGATGCCTCACGAGCACGGCGGCCGCCCGGTGGAAGGCGGCGAGCGCCTCGGTGTCGCCCGCCTCCGTGGCCCGGCGCAGCGCCAGAAACCCCTGGATGGCGAGGTCGCGGCGGGCACGGGCGGCGCCTTCCTGTTCCGGCTCGGAGCCGTCGACGGGCAGAGCAACGGCCGCGCGATACGTGTCGGGGTCCGTCAGGAAGCGGGGCGGGAGGGTGAGCACGGCGTCGCCCGCCTCGGGCAGTCCGCTGTTCTGCATGAGAACGACGATGCGCAGGTCGTCGTCGTTGACGAGCCGGTGGATCGTACCGGGGGTGAACCACACCAGCGAACCGGCGACCAGGGGCGTCTGCCGGAAGCCGGACACGGTGAGCGTCTGCACCGAGCCCGTGCCCCCGACCACCACATACCCCTCGGAACAGGTGAGATGGAGGTGGGGCGTGCCGCCGCGCAGTCCGTCCTCGGTGGGCCAGTCGTACACCCTGAGGTGGGAGACGGCCACGGCGCCGGGCAGTCCGTCGAAGGTCTCCACGGGCGCTCCTCGGTCCGGTTCGTCTGCTGTTCGTCGGGGGGCGATCGAGGACCCACCGAATGGGCAAGCGCTTTCTACGAGGAAGTTACGGCCCGCCCGGGACGGCGGTCAAGGGTGCCCCGACCGTATCGGCCGCGACCCGGGGTGCCGGACCGCGACCCGCCCTCGCACTCGCCGTCCGACCTGTGCAAACGCCTACTCTGCGGGCCGCTGTCAGTGGCCGGGTGCAAACTGGCCCGTATCCGTCACAAAGGCGTTTCAGGAGGTGTCGGCGATGCCCGACGTACTGCTCACTGTGGGAACCCGCAAAGGACTCTTCATCGGCCGCAGACGCCGTGGCACATGGGAGTTCGACGACCCGCATTTCAACGCGCAGGCGATCTACTCCATCGCCATCGACACCCGCGGGCAGGCCCCCCGGCTGCTCGTCGGCGGGGACAGCGCGCACTGGGGACCCTCGGTGTTCCACTCCGACGATCTGGGCGCGACCTGGGTCGAGCCGAAGCAACCGGCGGTGAAATTCCCCCAGTTCACCGGGGCCTCGCTGGAGCGGGTCTGGCAGCTGCACCCGGCCGGGGCGGAGGCGCCGGATGTCGTGTACGCGGGGACGGAGCCTGCCGCACTGTTCCGCTCCGAGGACCGCGGGGAATCGTTCGAGCTGGTGCGCCCGCTGTGGGAGCATCCGACGCGCTCGAAGTGGGTCCCGGGCGGGGGCGGCGAGGGGCTGCACACGATCCTGACCGATCCGAGGGACGCGCAGGCGGTGACCGTCGCGGTCTCCACGGCCGGGGTGTTCCGCACCAAGGACGGCGGAGCGAGTTGGGCCCCGTCGAACAAGGGGGTGTCGGCGGTCTTCCTGCCGGATCCGAACCCGGAGTTCGGCCAGTGCGTCCACAAAATCACCCGGGATGCGGTCGATCCGGACCGGCTCTATCTCCAGAACCACTGGGGTGTGTTCCGCAGTGACGACTCCGGGGACAACTGGACGGATATCGGCGAGGAGCTGCCCTCCGACTTCGGCTTCGCCGCGGCCGCGCATCCGCACCGGGCGGAGACGGCGTACGTCTTCCCGATCAACGCGGATGCCGACCGCGTGCCGGCCGAGCACCGCTGCCGGGTGTTCCGTACGAGCGACGCGGGCAACAGCTGGGAGCCGCTGTCCGCCGGACTGCCCGAGGAGACGCATTACGGCACAGTGCTGCGCGACGCCCTCTGCACGGACGACGCCGATCCGGCAGGGGTCTATTTCGGCAATCGCAACGGCGAGGTGTACGCGAGCGGGGACGACGGGGACAGCTGGGAGCAGCTCGCCTCGCATCTGCCGGACGTCCTCTGTGTACGGGCGGCGGTCGTCGGCGGTTGATCACCCCGGTCGTATGAGCAGTAGAGTGCGGCCCGTGGCAGCACGACCGTTGAAAGAAATCATCGAGCCGGGATGGGCGCAGGCCCTGGATCCCGTGGCCGAACGCATCGCCGCGATGGGCGACTTCCTGCGCGCGGAGATCGCCGCGGGGCGCACCTATCTGCCCGCAGGGCAGAATGTGCTCCGGGCGTTCCAGCAGCCGTTCGACGAGGTGCGGGTCCTGATCGTCGGTCAGGACCCCTACCCCACACCGGGACATGCGGTGGGACTGAGTTTCGCCGTCGCGCCGGAGGTCCGGCCGTTGCCGGGCAGCCTGGAGAACATCTACCGGGAACTTCACACCGACCTGGGGCTGCCCCGGCCGTCCAACGGTGATCTGACGCCCTGGACCCGCCAGGGGGTGCTGCTGCTCAACAGGGCCCTGACCACGGCGCCCCGTAAGCCGGCGGCGCATCGCGGCAAGGGCTGGGAAGAAGTGACCGAGCAGGCGATCCGGGCGCTGGTGGCGCGCGGAACACCGCTGGTGTCCGTCCTGTGGGGGCGCGACGCCCGCAATCTGCGGCCGCTGCTGGGGGACCTCCCGGCGATCGAGTCCTCGCACCCCTCCCCCATGTCCGCGGACCGTGGGTTCTTCGGCTCGCGGCCGTTCAGCCGGGCCAATGAACTGCTGGAGCGCCAGGGCGCCCGGCCGGTCGACTGGCGGCTTCCGTGACCGCCGCCGCGGGGTCGTACGTCCTCGGAGTGGACTCGGGCGGTTCCGGGCTCCGAGTGGCGCTCGGCGCGATCGGGGCCGAGAAGCCGGTGGCGACGGTGGTCTGCGTCGAGCCGGTACGGACCGGTCCGGCCGGGATCGATGCCGGACACCTGCTGGAGCAGCTTCTTCCGGCCGTCGACGAGTTGCGGGCGCAGGCCGGGGAGCGGGCGGAGGCGGCCGCAGGCTTGTCCGTCGTCGCCGTGGCGATCGGCGCCGCCGGCATGGCGACGCTCGGGGACCAGTTGCGCGCGGAGCTGCCCGCGGCGCTGGAGCAGGCACTCGGGGTGCAGCTGCTGGCGCTGGCCGCCGACGCGGTGACGGCGTACGCGGGAGCGGTCGGGCAGCGGCCGGGAGCCGTCGTCGCGGGCGGCACCGGCATGATCGCGCTGGGGACGGATCTGACGAGCTGGCGCCGGGCCGACGGCTGGGGTCATCTCCTCGGCGACAGCGGCGGCGGTGCCTGGATCGGGCGGGCCGGGCTCGACGCGGCGATGCGCGCCCATGACGGGCGGCGCGGCGGTTCGGTCGCGCTACTGGCCCGGCTGGAGGCGGTGTTCGGTCCGGCGCCGGAGCTGCCCGGTCTGCTCTATCCGCGCACCGACCGCCCGGCACTGCTGGCCTCGTTCGCCCCCGAGGTCGCCGCGTGCGCCGGGGACGATCCGGTCGCCGCGGGCATTCTGCGGGACGCCGCCGGCCATATCGCGGAGGCGGCCGCCGCGGTGTGCCCGGAGCACGGGGCAGCCGACGAGCCGTGCGAAGTGGCCCTGACGGGTGGCTTGTTCCGGATGGGCGATCCACTCCTTGTACCCCTGCGTGAAGAGCTCGCCCGGCAACTGCCGCAGGCGCGGACGGTCCCCGGTTCGGGTGATCCGCTGACCGGTTCGCTGCGCATCGCCGAGGCGATGGCCACCGGTGAGCTGCGGTTGCCGCTCCACCCGACACTGCTGTGCGTACCCGCGTACGGGCCCGGGCGGGGGCGACCGTAAGGGGCGACAGAGCAGGGCAGTTGGCCGGTAAGCCATTGATCGGATAAAAGCGGACAGATAACGCCCGACTGGACCCTCCCCGAACAGCGGGGCACCCAAAACCAGTAGCATGCGGCGCCATGAGCACCCCCACTGGGCCCGCTTCCGGCCTGCCTGTACGAATGCCGCGACCTCGCCAGTCCGGACGGCACCGCCGCCCGGAGCCCGTGGTCGCACCCGAGGGCGCTGCCGCGCTCGTTCTCACTGTTCCCGGTACCCCCTCTTCGGCCACACGCAGTCTGGCCGAAGAGGTGATCAGCATTGCCCGTTCCGAGCTGCCCGGTCTCCATGCCCGGATCGGTTACCTCGACGGCGACGATGCCGAGTACCCCACGCTCGCCTCCGTACTCGCGGACTCCGCCGCCGAGCGCATCGCGCGCTTCGAGCAGGCGAAGGCCGCGGGCCGTGAGGCCGCCGAGCCCGAGGGCCCGGCCGCCGTCGTGGTGCCGCTGCTCGCGGGACCGGACAACGCCCTGCTCCGGCGGATACGTCAAGCCGTCATGGACAGCCATGCGCCGGTCGAGCTGACCGATGTGCTCGGCCCACACCCGCTGCTCGCCGAAGCGCTGCACGTACGCCTCTCCGAGGCCGGCCTGGCCCGCGCGGACCGCGCCAGGCTGTTCACCGTGGCCACGGCCGCGGACGGGATCGTGCTGGCCACCGTGGGTGGCGAGGAGGCCGTGCAGGCCGCGGGGATCACCGGCATGCTGCTGGCCGCCCGCCTCGCGGTGCCGGTGATGGCCGCTGCTCTCGATGTCGAGGGTTCGGTCGCGTCCATCGCCGACCAGCTGAAGGCCTCCGGTTCGGTGCAACTGGCCGTGGCGCCGTACCTGGTGGGTCCCGAGGTGACCGAGGGGCTGCTGGACGCCGCCGCAAAGGAGGCGGGCTGCGCGACGGCCGAGCCGCTCGGCGCGTACCCGGCGATCGGCAAGCTCGTCCTGTCGCTGTACACGACGGCGCTCGGCATCGCCCCGGTGACGCCGCAGGGAACCCAGGCCCACTGACCTGATCAGCACGGAGCAGCGGGCCCGTACCGGACGTTCGACCGGTACGGGCCCGCTGTGTCGGCTGTCTCCGCCACCCCGGGGCGGACGGTGGGTCGGGTCAGGCGAAAATCACGCAGGAGGCGGCAGGAGCGGTCAGGGAACCCGTGCGGCGTGGGATGCCGGTGCTCGGGTCGACGGCGAACCAGCTGACGTTCCCGGACCTCTCATTGGCCGCGTACAGCCACTGCCCGGTGGGGTCGAGGGCGAGGTCGCGCGGCCAGTGGCCACCGCAGCTCACGGTCGTGACCAGGGACGCCTTCTCGCGTGTCGCGTCGAGGGTGAGGACGGCGATGCTGTCGTGTCCTCGGTTGGCGGCCCAGAGGAAGCGGCCGTCGCGCGAGACGACGAGCTCGGACGGGTGGACGACCGCGTCCGCGTCGGCGGCCACGTCCTCGGGCACGACGGTCGTTTCGCCGACCGGTGCGAGGGTTCCGGTGGCGGCTTCCCACCGGCAGACGGTGACGGTCGGTTCGAGTTCGTTCAGGACGTAGGCGTGGGTGCCTGCGGGGTGGAAGGCCAGGTGGCGCGGTCCGGTGCCCGGTCGCAGCGCCGTCTCGTCGTGCAGCCGCAGCGTGCCGGTGCTCGGATCGAGGGCGCAGATGCGTACGGAGTCGGTTCCGAGGTCCACGCTCAGCACCCAGGCGCCCGACGGATCAGCGAGCACCTGGTGGGCGTGCGGGGCCAGCTGACGGGCCGGGTGCGGTCCGCTTCCCTCGTGCCGGAGCACGGAAGTGGCGGCTTCCAGCGATCCGTCGGCGCGCACGGGGAGGGCGGTGACGCTGCCGGAGCCGTAGTTGGCGGTGATCAGGTGTCCGCCGGTCAGTGCGAGGTGGGTGGGTCCGCTGCCGTCCACCGGCCGGATCCCGCCGAGCAGCCGCGGCTCGTCGCCGGTGATGTCGAGGGCGGCGGCCGCGCCGGACTCGGTCTCGCTGACCGTGTAGAGGGTGGTGGAGCCGGGGCCCAGGGCGAGATACGAAGGATCGGCGACGATGTCCGTGGCGCCGAGGACGGTCAGCGCCCCGGTCTCCCGGTCCACGGCCGCGACGGTGACTCCCCGACCGCCCGCCGACGTGAACGACCCTATGTATGCCCGTCCCGCACCGTCGCTGCTCACCGCTTCTGCCCCTCTCCGCCGACTGATCACGATGGCTCGGACCGCCGTGATCTTCCGGGGCGACGGTAGCAGTGGCCCTTGTGCGGTCCAGTGCCGTGACCGGCAGTGTGTGCCCCATGAGGAGCGTCGTCCGGTGCGTGCGGAGCCGGGAGGGGCACGGGACTAGGGCGTGTTTCGAAAGTAGCGTCGTCCGCCCGTAGGGCGGGCCAGGCGGCGTCTGGTGCGTGCGATCGCAAGGCGGAGGGTCGCCCCGATA
>NZ_JBEZKL010000109.1:0-24838 GCF_040704695.1 Streptomyces sp. NPDC048411 | reverse complement strand
CCCCGATACTGGGCGTATCGGGGCGAGCCCGACAACGCAGCGAGCGTGCGTGCCAGGCGTCGCCAGGCAGGCGGGACTTTCGAAACACGCCCTAGAAGACCAGCACCCCGCGCGCCACCCTTCCGTGGTGCGCGTCGTCCGCCGCCTTCGCGAATTCCTCCACCGGGTACGTCTGCGTAACCAGTTCGTCGAGCATGAGGCGGCCGGACCGGTACAGCTCCGCGTAGAGCGCGATGTCGCGCTGCGGGCGCGAGGAGCCGTACCGGCAGCCGAGGATCGACTTGTCCAGGTACATCGACGAGACCAGGAACGACGCCTCCGCCGTCGCCGCCGGGACGCCCAGCAGGATCGCCTGGCCGTGCCGGTCCAGCAGGTCGATCGCCTGCCGGATCAGTTCCGTACGGCCCACGCACTCGAAGGCGTGGTCGGCGCCGGTGGGCAGGATCTCGCGTACGCCCTCCGTCGACGTCAGGAAGTGCGTCGCGCCGAACTGCCGCGCCACCGCCTCCTTCGCCGGGTTGGTGTCCACCGCGACGATCGTCAGCGCGCCCGCGATCCGGGCGCCCTGGATCACATTGAGCCCGATGCCACCGGTGCCGATCACGACGACCGTGTCGCCGCGGTCGACCTTCGCCCGGTTGAGTACGGCTCCGACGCCCGTCACCACGCCGCAGCCCATCAGGGCCGCGGAGGCCGGCGGGATGTCCGCCGGGATCTTCACCGCCTGCACGGCCTTGACCAGGGTCCGTTCGGCGAACGCGGAGTTGGACGCGAACTGGTACAGGGGTGTGCCGCCCCGGGAGAACGGCTGCCCCGGCATCCCGATCGCCTTGCGGCACATCGTCGGCCGGCCCCGGTCGCACTGGGCGCACGCGCCACAGCTGGCCAGGGTGGAGAGCGCGACGTGGTCGCCGGGCACGACATGGACGACGCCCGCGCCGACCGCCTCCACCACGCCCGCGCCCTCGTGCCCGAGGACCACCGGCAGCGGGAACGGAATGGTTCCGTCGACGACCGACAGATCGCTGTGACACAGGCCCGCGGCGGCCACCGCGACCAGCACCTCGCCCGGGCCCGGGTCGCGTATCTCCAGGTCGTCGACGACCTCGGTCTGCTTGCCGTCGAAGACGACGCCTCTCATCTCGGCTCCCTCGGTAGGCCGAGCACCCGCTCGGCGATGATGTTCCGCTGGATCTCGTCCGAGCCGCCGTAGATGGTGTCGGACCGGGTGAACAGGAACAGGCGCTGTGCTTCGTCGAGTTCGTACGGGGAGGTGGGTGACCAGTCGTCCGGACCCACGGCTCCGGCGGCGCCCCTGATCTCCACGGCGAGTTCTCCGAGACGTCGGTGCCAGCCGCCCCAGAGCAGCTTGGCAACGCTGGGGGCGCCCGCGTCGCCCGAACCGCCCAGGGTGCGCAGGGCGTTCCAGCGCATGGTCTTGAGCTCCGCCCACTGACGGACGAGCCGCTCGCGCAGTACGGGGTCGGTGACCGCGCCGCTGTCGGCGGCGGCGCGGATGACGCGGTCCAGTTCGGCGGCGAAGCCGATCTGCTGGACGAGGGTGGAGACACCGCGCTCCAGGGCGAGGAGGCCCATGGCGACGGTCCAGCCGTTGCCCTCGCCGCCGACGAGCTCCTCGGCGAGCGCGCCGTCGAAGAAGACCTCGTTGAACTCGCTCGTGCCGGACATCTGGCGGATCGGCCGCACCTCGATACGGCCCGGCTGGTCCATCGGCACGAGCAGGAACGACAGTCCGTGGTGACGCTGTGAGCCGGCGGTGGTGCGGGCGAGGACGAAGCACCAGTCGGCGTCCCGTGCGAGCGAGGTCCAGATCTTCTGGCCGGTGACGGTGTGGCGGCCGGTGCCGTCGGGTTCGGCGGTGGTGCGTATGCCGGCGAGGTCGGAGCCGGCGCCGGGTTCGCTGTAGCCCTGGCACCAGAGCTCTTCGCCGCGGGCGACGGCGGGGAGGAAACGCCGCTGCTGTGCGTCGGTGCCGTACGCGAGGAGAGTGGGGGCGAGGAGGTTCTCGCCGATGTGGCCGACGCGGGCGGGGGCGTTGACACGGGCGTACTCCTCGGCCCAGACAACCTGCTGGGTGAGGGTGGCGTGCCGGTTTCCGTAGCCGGCTGCCCCGCGGTCCCAGCCGAGGCCGATCCAGCCGCCGCGGCCCAGCTCGCACTCCCAGGCGCGGCCGCCCTCGGCGGCGCAGGGCTGTGTGAGGTGCGCCTGCAGCCATGACCGGACCTCCTGGCGGAAGGCGTCGTCCGTTGCCTCGAACGCGAAGTCCACGTCCACTCCTCGGGTCGGGCGGATGGGTGGTTGTCGGTGCGGGCGGAAGATCAGGCCCCTCGGACCGTTGAGGAACGGGATCCGGCGGAGCCCTGGGGCGTGTTTCGAAAGGAGCGTCGTCCGCCCGTAGGGCGGGCCAGGCGGCGTCCGGAGCGTGCGTGCCAGACGTCGGGAGCCCGGCCAAGATCTTCAGTGCCCTCCTGGCAGGGGATCACGCATTGGGCCTCTCCCCGGCGGCCGCCGCGGCGGCGATCGCCTCCAGCTGAGCCAGCATCGGCATCGGGTCCACCCCCACCGTCCCCGGCAGGAAGTCGGCGATTCTCTCCGGGGTCCAGGCCCCCTCCGCGTACCCCGCCCGCAGCTCCCTCGGCTGGGCCCAGACAGCGATCTTGGGGCCCGCGATCGTGTACACCTGGCCGGTGATCTTCTCCTCGCGGGCCCGCTCGCTGAGCAGGTAGACGACGAGTGCGGCAACGTCCTCCGGCTCGCCGATCTCCTTCAGCTCCATCGGGACGTTCGCGGACATCCGGGTCCGGGCCACCGGGGCGACCGCGTTCGCCGTGACGCCGTACTTGTGCAGGCCGAGCGCCGCGCTGCGGACCAGCGAGATGATGCCGCCCTTCGCTGCGCTGTAGTTCGCCTGGGCGACGCTGCCCTGGTGGTTGCCGCTGGTGAAGCCGATCAGCGTGCCGCCCCCCTCCTGCTTCCGCATCACCGCCGAGGCCGCGCGGAAGACGGTGAAGGTGCCCTTGAGATGGGTGGCGACAACCGGGTCCCACTCCTCCTCGGACATGTTGAACAGCATCCGTTCGCGGAGGATCCCGGCCACGCACACGACCCCGTCGATCCGCCCGAACCGCGCCAGCGCCGTGTCCACGACGCGCCGGCCGCCCTCCATCGTGGAGATGTCGTCGGCGACCGCGACCGCCTCGCCGCCCGCGGCCTCGATCTCCTTGACGACGGACTCGGCTATCGCACTGGTCGGCTCGGCACCCTCGACGGAGACGCCGTAGTCGTTGACGACGACCCTGGCCCCCTCCGCCGCCGCGGCGATCGCGACGGCCCGCCCGATGCCACGGCCGGCACCGGTCACGGCCACCACCTTGCCTGCCAAGAAGTTCCCCATGCCCGGCCCCTTCCCGTGATTTCTGACGGACCGTTAGATTTTATGGGCAGTCGGCTCCGTCAGCACAAGACCCGGCGCCCCACCGATTCGAGGAGGCCCTCATGTCCCTGCCCGCCGAGTTCCACGAGATCGCCGAGCGCGTGAACAACTGGGGGCGCTGGGGCGCGGACGACGAGATCGGGACGCTCAACCTGATCACCGACGCGGTGGTGCGGGACGCGGCTGCCACCGTCCGCACGGGGCAGCGGATCCCTCTCGCGCTCCCGCTCCAGCAGGACGGTGTGCAGAGCGGACTGATTCCGGGGCGGGTCAACCCACTGCACGCCATGGTCCAGATCAACCAGGAGCTCTTCGGCCCGGGTACGGTCGCGACCAGCGACGACATCGTGACGCTCGGCCTGCAGGCGGCCACCCACTGGGACGCGCTCACGCACGCCTCGCACTCGGGGAGGATCTACAACGGCCGTCCCGCCGCCACCGTCACCGCGCACGGCGGCGCCGAGTTCAGCGGAATCGACAAGCCCCCGCACCTCGTCTCGCGCGGTGTCCTGTTGGACGTGGCACGCGCCCACGGTGTCGACCGGCTGCCCGGCGACCACGCCGTCACCCCGGAAGACCTCGACGCGGCGGAGGAGTTCGCCGGGATCCGGGTCCGGGCCGGGGACATCGTGCTCGTACGCACCGGGCAGGTCCAGGTGTACCTGGCCGGCGACAAGCACGCGTACGCCTATCCGTCACCCGGCCTGTCGATCCGGACGCCCGAGTGGTTCCGTGCCCGCGATGTCGCCGCAGTCGCCAATGACACGCTGACCTTCGAGATCTTCCCCGCGGAGATCGAGGACCTGTGGCTGGGCGTGCACGCGCTCGATCTGGTCGAGATGGGCATGCTGCAGGGCCAGAACTGGAATCTGGAGACGCTGTCCACAGCCTGTGCGGAGGAGAAGCGCTACGGCTTCCTGCTCTCCGCGATGCCGGAACCGTTCGTCGGCGCCACCGGCACACCGGTCGCCCCGGTCGCCGTTCTCTGACCGGCCACGGCCAGGAACGTTCCAGCGCATTCCGGCTTCTACGCGTGATGTGTGACGGCGCGCGACGGTTCGTACGGGCCGGTGCTCTGGGCGCCGATGCCCGGCACGCCCGGACCGTGCGCACCCGTCCGCATCTGCACCACCGGCGCGCCCCGGTCCACCTCGCACCAGATCCGCTTTCCGGCGCCCTCCAACTGCCAGCCCCAGCGGTCGGCGAGGCCGTCGACCAGCTCCAGGCCGCGGCCGCCGGTGTCCTCGCCCTGCGCGTGCCGCTGCTGCGGCGGGCGGCAGCTGGTGTCGGCCACCTCGACCCGTACGGTCCCGGCCGTCCCGGCCGCTCCCGTCGCGCCGAACAGCATGCGCAGCACGGCCGGACAGCCGGTGTGGACGACCGCGTTGGTGACCAGCTCCGAGATCAGCAGGATGAGCGTCTCGGCCAGCGGCTCGTCGTCTCTTATCCCGGAGCCGACCAGTCTCGACCGCGCCCATCTACGGGCCCGCCCGACCTCCGCGGGATCCGGACCGACCTCCAGCTGAACCTGAAGCACCTGCACCGCTCACACCATCCGAACCGGCGGACACATCGCCTCGCGCCTCCTCAGGGTCACGGAACGTGATTCCCTTGCGAGACAGCATGGTTGACGTACAGTCACCGCAACAAGCGCTTCGGGCATATTCCAGCGCGAAGGAGTACGCGTGGTGCATACTGTGCGACGCACGTCGCGGGGAGTCGAACAGCAGCGCACCGAAGCCGTGCGGAACGCTCCCCGGGCAGGCCCGGCGCTTCTGCGTGGAACGCGAGCAGGGCACCTCGTCCGGACCGGAGTCGCCGCACGGGCAACACCCGGATCGCCAGGTTCCAGAACCACTCGCATCCAACGGAGCGTACCCGAGCCGAGGGCAACTGCGGCCCGTGACGAATCACGCAAAGGACACAAGCCGGTATCGGCGCTTTCCGACTGCACCGGGTAACTCCGCAGCGTGAACCTCAGAGATCTCCCCCGTCACATGCGTGCACTCCGCACAGATCTGCCGCCAGGGCCTCCTCGGCCTCTGCCGCCGTCAGCCACTGACCGGCCCGCAGCCACGCCCGCTTGAGATGCAGATGAACGTCCGCCTCCCAGGTGAAGCCCATGCCGCCGTGCACCTGGAGGCAGTCCCGTGCGTTGCCGACGGCCGCCTCGTCGGCGAGCAGCTTGGCGCCCGCGATCTCGGCCGGGTCCGCGGTCACCGCTGCCGCGTACACCGCCGCACGGGCCACCTCGGCGCGCACCAGCATCTGGGCGCACAGGTGCTTGACCGCCTGGAAGGCGCCGATCGGCGATCCGAACTGCTCGCGTTCACGGGCGTGCCGGACGGCCATCTCAGTGGTCCGGGCGGCGCTGCCGAGCTGCTCGGCAGCGGTCAGCAGGGCGCCTTCGAGCCGGAACGGCGTCGCACCGGGCAGCGGGGCCCCGTGCTCGACGCCCGCCGTCACGCGGTGCAGGGGCGTGAGCGGGTCGAGTGACCGTACGGGACGCGCCGTCCGTACGAGCTCCCGCACGTCGTCCCCCGCCAGGACCCGCGCCGCCCCTCCCCCCAGGGCGATCAGCGCGTCCGCCGCTTTCAGATGGGCCACCGGCCGCCCCTCGTCCAGCACCGCGACCACCGCCCCGCCGTCCGCCGCCCCCTTCACCGCCCCCGCGGCGAGATGCGTGGCCGCCAGCGGTCCGGGCAGCAGCACCCGCCCCGCCTCCTCGAACAGGAGCACGGACTCGGGCAGCCCGAGCCCCACGCCGCCGTCCACCTCGGGCAGCCGCAGCGCGAAGAACCCGGCCGCGCCCAGCTCCCCCCACACCCCCCGGTCGACGGCCACGCCCGTGTCGAGCGCGGCCCGCATCCGGTCCCTGCCGAAGCGGCCGGCGAGCAGCTCCCGTATCCCTGCCCGCAGGGCCCGCTGGTCGTCCGAAAGCTGGAAGTCCACAGTCCGCTCAGCGCCCCTTCGGCAGGCCGAGGATCCGCTCGGCGACGATGTTCCGCTGGATCTGCGAGGTGCCCGCGGCGATCGTGTACGAGAGCGAGGTCAGCCGGTCCAGGACCCATTCCCGGTCCAGATCGGCCCCGTCCGCGCCGAGCACCTCCGCGGCCGCGTCGTACAGCTCCTGGCGGGCCTGCGAGTAGCGCAGCTTGAAGACCGAGCCGCCGGTGCCCGGGACGCCGCCGCTGCGCTGGGCCTCGCCGACGTTCCACTGGGTGAGCCGCCACAGCGCCCGGAATTCGGCGTTCAGCCTGCCGAGCGTCTTGCGCAGCACCGGGTCGTCCCAGCGGCCGCTGCGCCGCGCCTCGGCGGCCAGGGCGTTCAGGGTGCGGCGGCAGGCGACGACCTCGCCGACGAACGCCGTACCGCGTTCGAAGGAAAGGGTGACCATGGTGACCCGCCAGCCGTCGTTCTCCGCGCCGACCCGGTGGGAGACCGGCACCCGCACCTCGTCGAGGAACATCTCGGCGAACTCGGTGGATCCGGCGAGTGTGCGCAGCGGGCGGACGGTGACGCCGGGGGCGTCCATCCGCATCGCGAGCCAGCTGATCCCGCGATGCTTCGGGGCCGCCGGATCCGTCCGCACGAGGAGCTCGCACCAGTCGGCGACCTCCGCGTGCGAGGTCCAGATCTTCTGGCCGGTGACGACGTAGTGGTCGCCGTCCCGGACCGCCCGGGTCCGCAGCGAGGCCAGGTCGGAGCCCGCCTCCGGCTCGCTGAACCCCTGGCACCAGATCTCGTCGCCGCGCAGCACCGGCGGCAGCCAGCGGGCGCGCTGCCCGGCCGTGCCCTCGGCCGCGATCGTGGGACCCGCGTGCAGCAGCCCGACGAAGTTCGCGCCGACGTACGGCGCCCCGGCCCGCTCCGTCTCCTCCAGGAAGATCAGGTGCTGGGTGGGGGTGGCGCCCCGCCCGCCCGCGTCGACGGGCCAGTGCAGCCCCGCGTACCCGGCGTCGTACAGCATGCGCTGCCAAGCGGTGTCGTAGGCCCGCCGGCCCGGCCAGTCGTCGGGGCCGGGCTTCGCCGGCAGCCCGGGCAGCACCGCGGCGAGCCACTCCCGCAGCCGCGCCCGGAACTCCTGCTCCTCGTCCGTGTCCGCGAGATCCACTACCGGCCCCGGTCCCGGTCGAGATCCAGGTCCAGCATCCTGATCGCGTTTCCGCGCATCAGTTTGTAGACGGTCTCGTCGTCCAGTCCCTTGACGTGGTCGAGCGCGACCTCCTTCGTGTGCGGGAAGGTCGAGTCGACGTGCGGATAGTCGGTCTCGAAGGTGGCGTTGTCCCGCCCGACCACGTCGAGCGACGCGACCCCGTGCTTGTCGCGGAAGAAGCAGCAGAACATCTGCCGGTAGTAGTACGTCGACGGCGGTTCCGGGATCAGATCGCGCACCCCGCCCCAGGCCCGGTGCTCCTCCCACACGTCGTCGGCGCGCTCCAGGGCGTACGGGATCCAGCCCATCTGGCCCTCGCTGTAAGCCAGCTTCAGCTGCGGGAACTTCACCAGCACTCCGCTGAACAGGAAGTCCATCATCGAGGCCATCGCGTTGTTGAAGGAGAGCGAGGCCTGTACGGCGGGCGGGGCGTCCGGCGAGGCGGCGGGCATCTGCGAGCTGGACCCGATGTGCATGTTGACGACCGTGCCGGTCTCCTGGCAGACGGCGAAGAACGGATCCCAGTAGCCGCTGTGGATCGACGGCAGGCCGAGATGGGTGGGGATCTCGGAGAACGTCACGGCCCGCACCCCGCGGGCGGCGTTCCGCCTGATCTCGGCGACTGCCAGGCCGATGTCCCAGAGCGGGATGATGCAGAGCGGAATCAGCCGGCCGCCGCTGTCGCCGCACCACTCCTCCACCATCCAGTCGTTGTAGGCGCGCACACAGGCGAGCGCAACCTCCTTGTCCTTGGCCTCGGCGAAGGTCTGGCCGCAGAAGCGCGGGAAGGTGGGGAAGCAGAGCGACGCCTCGACGTGGTTGAGATCCATGTCCCTGAGGCGTTCGACGGGGTCCCAGCAGCCGCGCCGCATCTCGGCCCGGGTGATGCCCTCCAGCGACATGTCGTCGCGGTCGAAGCCGACGGCGGCGATGTTCCGCTTGTACGGGAACTTCAGGTCCTCGTAGATCCACCAGTCGGTCGGCGGCCCGTCCGGATCCATGGTGATGACGTACTTGCCACCCGTGTACGCCAGCTCGCCGATCCCGGCGGTCAGCGGCTGCGGGCCGCGGTCGCGGTACTTGGCGGGCAGCCAGGTCGAGAAGAGGTGCGGCGGTTCGATCACATGGTCGTCGACGCTGACGATCCGAGGCAGTTCCGTCATGGTGTCCCCTTCGGCGCACAAGGCATGTATCTGATGCCCCGTCAGATTTGACTCGGCTCTCAGGCTAGCCCCGCACCCCTGGACCGACAAGGCGCGGCGCTCTACGCTCTCCGCACCATCTGACTACCCGTCAGCTACGAGGGAGCGGGGAACGCAGTGAACGAGACCGCACACGCCCTGGGCACATCGGCCACCTTCTGGGAACTCATCGAGCGCCGCGCCGCGCTGACCCCGGACCGCCCCGTCCTCATCCAGGACGACCGCACCCTCACCTTCGGCGAGCTGCGCGACCGCTGCGAGCGGGTCGCGGCCGGCCTGTACGGGCTGGGGGTGCACCCCGGCAGCGTCGTCGCCTGGCAGCTGCCGACCCGCCTGGAGACGGCGCTGCTCTCCTTCGCCCTCACCCGGCTCGGGGCCGTGCAGTCGCCCGTCATCCCGTTCTACCGGGACCGCGAGGTGGGGTTCGCGCTGCGCGAGTCGAAGGCCTCCTTCTTCGCCGTGCCCGGCACCTGGCGCGGCTTCGACCACACCGCGATGGCGCACCGGATCGCCGCGGACCTCGAGCAGCCGCCGCAGGTCCTCGAGGCGTACGAGGACCTGCCGGACGGCGACCCCGCCGTGCTCCCGCCCCCTCCCGCGGACGGCACGGCGGTGCGCTGGATCTACTGGACGTCGGGGACCACTTCCGACCCGAAGGGCGTCCTGCACACCGACCGCAGCCTGATCGCGGGCGGCTCGTGCCTGGCCCACGCACTGCAACTGTCGGCCGACGACATCGGCTCGATGGCGTTCCCGTTCGCCCATATCGCCGGGCCCGACTACACCGTGATGCTGCTGCTGTACGGATTCCCCGCGGTCCTGTTCGAGCACTTCGCGATGGACGGGGCGCTGGACGGCTACCGGCGCCACGGGGTGACGGTCGCGGGCGGCTCGACCGCCTTCTACTCCATGTTCCTGACCGAACAGCGCAAGGACCCGACCCGCAAAGTGGTCCCCACGCTGCGGCTGCTGGCGGGCGGCGGCGCGCCGAAACCGCCGGAGATCTACCACGCGGTCGTACGGGAGATGGGGATCCAGCTCACCCACGGCTACGGCATGACCGAGGTTCCCATGATCACGATGGGCGCCCCCGACGACACGGGGGAGCACCTCGCCGAGACGGAGGGGCGGCCGCCCGAGGGCATGGAGATACGGATCACCGACGAGGACGGCAAGCCGCTGCCGTACGGGACGGACGGCGAGGTACGGCTCCGCGGGGAAGCCGTCTGCCAGGGCTATCTGAACGCGGCCCGGGACGCCTTCGACGCGGACGGCTTCCTCGTCACCGGCGATGTCGGCCATCTCCTGGAGAGCGGCCATCTGGTCCTCACCGGGCGGCTCAAGGACATCATCATCCGCAAGGGCGAGAACATCTCCGCCAAGGAGATCGAGGACCTGCTCCACTGCCACCCCGGGGTCGCCGACGCGGCCGTGATCGGACTGCCGGACGAGGAGCGCGGGGAACGTGTCTGCGCGGTCGTCGAGCAGCCGGCCGGGGCGGCGGCGCTCACGCTGGCGGAGCTGGCCGGGTATCTGCGCACGGAGGGGCTCGCGGTGCACAAGCTGCCGGAGCAGCTGGAGGTGGTGGACGCGCTGCCGCGCAACGAGACGTTGCGGAAGGTGCTCAAGTACAGGCTGCGGGAGCGGTTCTCCTGACGGAAAACGGGTCGCCGCCGCTCACCGCCTGCCAGGGCCCGGGGGCATGGACCGTGTTTTCGGCCGCCTCGCCGAGGCGGTCGCGGCCCTGCGAGGGTGAGGCCGGGTGCGGTCTCGGCGAGGAGACCGCCGCCGGCCCGGTCGGCGGCGCGCTTACGGCCTCCCCCGCGACAGGGAGTGGATCGGCGAGCGGCGTCATGCGGCTTCGACGGCACGGCGGAGGACGGAGTCGACGCGGAGCCTCGGTGACCGACGACAACACCGGAGGGGGCCCTCCCTGCTCGAGCGAAGCCGAGAGTTTGGGGGAGGAGTCGCAGGGCGACGGGAGCCCGCTCCCTGTCGCGGGGGAGGCTGTTACGCGTCCGGCTCGATCACCGTGAAATAGACGGCGAACGCGGCAACCGCCTCGTCCTCGGCGACCTTGCCGTCGTGGTCCGTGTCCAGGCTCCGCGCGGCCAGTCCCGCCGACTCCTCGCTCGCGCCCAGGACCTTCAGCGCCCGCTCCACGGCGGGCACCGAGGCCGCGCCGTCGTCGTCGTTGTCCGCCACGGCAATCGCCGCGCGCAGGAACGGGCGGGCGATCTCCGCGAAGCGCTCGGGGTTGTCGCGCAGCCGTTTCACGGCCCCGCCCACGAACTCCTCACGGGTGACACGCTGGTCCCCGTCGACATCGGCGATGCCCGCCATGCCCTGCCAGAACGCCTCGGCCCCGGTGTAGAGCGCCTGCCCCTTGTCGCAGCGGGCCGTCGTACCGAATTCGGCGAGCAGACGGGCCGCGGCGGCGTTGAAATCCGCGCGATCGATGTATCCGTTGCCGTCCTGGTCGAAGGCGGCGAAGCGGAAGGCGATCTTGCGCTCATATTCTGCGCTGTCCATGCGGGGAGCGTACGTCGCCTGCGGGCATCACGTGTCACGTACGCGCGCCACCGGTATGACAACCTGGTCTTAACGCCAGGTGGCGGGATGGTTTCAGGCCGAAAGCGGCCGGGCTCCGTCGTCGACGGCCGCGTCCCAGTCGGGGTAGACATCGAACAGACGTCGCACGCCGAGGGCGGCGAGCACTCGGTTGACGTGAGAGCCCTCTTCCGCGCCGCGGGCCGGCAGGATCAGCCGCAGCCGCCCGCCGCAGGAGCGCATCAGACGGCGGGCCGCGATCAGCACGCCGACGCCACTCGAATCGCAGAACAGCACCTCGGAGAGGTCAAGCACCACGTCGTGACGTCCGACGGCGACCGCGTCATGGACGGACTGGCGGACCGCGGGCGACGTCAGCAGGTCCAGTTCGCCGCGTATGTGCAGCACGGTCCATACACCCTGCTCGGTCTCGGCCACTTTCAGAGTCACTCGACTGGGCCTCTCGTTCCGGGGAATCCGACGATCCGGAAGAATCCGTTCCTCCTCGCGGCTGCCCCGGCCGCACACCCATGAAACACCGACCCGCAGAAGTAGACACAGACGGGTTTCAGGCAGAAGTGATCACTTCGGGTCCGATTCCAACATCCCGGGACGTCGCATTCCCTACCGTCCAGGGCGCTCTCAGGGGCGCACTTGCCGCAAAAACGCCTGCGGGGCGAGTGCCGCCGACTACATTCGATGGGACGAGGGGGACAGGGCTGGGGGTCCTATGGCGAAAGACGCACCGCCCCGCTGGGACCGCAAGATGCAGCAACGGCTGGCACGCGGCGAGGCGGCGGCCCTCGGCGAGCTCTACGACCGTTTCGCCCCACTCGTCCACAGCCAGGCCCACCGAATGCTCGACGACGAGTCGGCCGCCGACCTGGTGACCCGCGAGGTCTTCGGGTACGTGTGGGAGAACCCCGACGCGTACGACCCCAAGCAGGGTTCGATGCGGTCCTGGGTGGCCCGGCTCACCCACCGCCAGTCCGTGCGGCGCCTGCGTGCCGCGGAACCGTCCCCGTTCGCGCGGGGCGAGGACGGCAGCGAGGACAGCGAACACAGCAGGGGTGAGGACACCGCGGCCCGGCAGGAGCTGGAGGAGCGGGTGCTGCGCGCCACGGCCGCAGCCCGCGCCGACTACATCGTCGCCTCCATGCCCGCACCACTGCGGGCCGCACTGGAGCTCGCGTACATCCAGCGCAGGGACTACCGGCAGACCGCGGCCGACCTCGGGGTGACCGCGGACGAGGCCCGCCGCCGGCTGCGGCTCGGGCTGCAGCTGCTCGCCACCGCCGGCACCCGCCCGGTCGAGGGGTCCGAGCCGCCCGGATACGGACGGATGCTGTGACCGGCGACGACGACGCGAGCATGCGCGACGACGAGATGCGGGGCGCGCGGCGCATACCGGGACCGCGGGCGGCGGCGGACGACTTCGACCTCGGCGCCGTACCGATGGCGCCCGGGCCCACGACACGTGAACCGGCGGCACGCGAACCGGAACCGGAGTCTCCGGCGGCGCCACCACAGCCGGCTGCCCCGGTGCTTCCCCACGGCGTGCTCAAGGCCCTTCTCGGCGCCTGGGCGCTGGCCGCCTGCTCCGCCGAGGAGACCGAGGCGGTCGAGGCGCACCTCACCGGGTGCGCCGCCTGCGCGGACGAAGCGCTGCGGCTGCGCGACGCGGTCGGTCTGCTGCACACCGACCGCAGCCTGGACCTCGACCCGCTGCTGCGCGCCCGGGTGCTCGAAGGCTGTCTGAGCCGCCGTCCGGCCAAGATCCCGGTACCGGGCTGGGCCGTTCCGTACGACGCGGAGACCGCCCGCCTCGATGCGCTCCTCCGCGACATCGGCAGCTCGGAATGGCATGCACCGGTGCGGCTGAGGTGGTTCGAGGGTGAGCGACCGGTCAACCGCAAGACGACGGTCGCCGGGGTGATCGGCCATCTGATGACCGTCGACGGGCTGGTCAGCACCGCCCTCGGCCTGGACGATCCGGCCGTCGGCGGACGTGGCGGGAGCGATACCGCCGCGGTCTCCGAGCTCCCGCTCTCCCCCGCCCCGCGCACCGAGACGTACTGGTCGGCGGCCCGACGACCGCCCACCCAAGCCGTCCGCGAGCCCTGGCGCGACCAGAGCCACGCCCTCATCCGTACGGTGTCGTTCGCCGGCCGCGCGGTCGCCGAGCTGTCCGTCTCGTACGGGGACTTCGCCCTCCCGCTGCAAGACGCCCTGCTGGACCGGGCCTTCGAGTGCTGGGTGCACGGCGGTGACATCGCGGACGCGGTGGACTATCCGTACGTGGCCCCGTCCGCCGCCCATCTCCACCGGATGATCGACCTGGCGGCCCGGCTCCTGCCGGCCGCCCTCGCCGGACGCCGCCGGGCCGGGCTCGCGCCGCCCGCCCGGCATCTGGTGACGGCCGGTTCGCCGGGCCGTTCACTCCATCTGGAGATCGAGGGCTCGGGCGGCGGCCACTGGTACATCGCCCTGGACTCCCCGGCCGCGCTCGGCTCGCCCGACCACGCGGTCGCGCAGGTGGCGCTGGACAGCACGGAGTTCTGCCGGCTGATCGCGGGCCATGTGTCGCCCGTCGACGCGGCGGCCGGGCAGGAAGGCGACCGCGAGGCGATCCGCGACGTGCTCTTCGCCGCGGCGTCGCTCAGCCGGCTCTAGGGCGTGTTTCGAAAAGTAGCGTCGCCAGGCAGGCGGGACTTTCGAAACACGCCCTAGGAGGGTGCTGAAGGGTCTTCCGCGCTACGCGAAGATCACCGTGCGGCGCCCGTTGAGCAGGATGCGTCGCTCCGCGTGCCACTTCACCGCGCGCGCCAGTGCCTGGCACTCCACATCGCGCCCGATCGCGACCAGCTCGTCCGGCGTAACGCCGTGGCCGACCCGCTCGACCTCCTGCTCGATGATCGGTCCCTCGTCGAGGTCGGCGGTCACGTAGTGCGCCGTCGCACCGATCAGCTTCACACCGCGGGCATGCGCCTGGTGGTACGGCTTCGCGCCCTTGAAGCTCGGCAGGAAGGAGTGGTGGATGTTGATGATCCGGCCGCTGAGTTCCTTGCACAGATCGTCGGAGAGGACCTGCATGTAGCGGGCGAGGACGACCAGCTCGACGTTCTCCTCGCGGACCAGCTGCAGCAGCTGTGCCTCCGCCTCCGCCTTGGTCTCCTTGGTCACCGGGATGTGCCGGAAGGGCACGTCGTACGAGGCGGCGAGCTCGGCGAAGTCCGTGTGGTTGGAGACGACCGCCGCGATGTCGATCGGCAGCGCGCCGATGCTGGAACGAAACAGCAGGTCGTTGAGGCAGTGGCCGAACTTGCTGACCATCAGCACGACCCGCATCCGCTCCGAGGACCGGTGGATCTGCCAGTCCATCCGGAACGAGTCCCCGATGGCGGCGAAACTGGCCCGCAGCTTCTCCACGGTCACCGAGGCGTCCGCCGAGAAGTGGACCCGCATGAAGAACAGACCCGTGTCGTGGTCACCGAACTGCTGGCTGTCCTCGATATTGCAGCCGGTCATGAAGAGATAACTCGACACGGCGTGCACGATGCCTTGTTTGTCCGGGCACGAGAGGGTGAGGACGTACTGCTCGGGGGTGGTCTCAGCAGGCTGCGGCGCGGTCATGTCCGTAGCGTGCCACACCGTCCCTGATTCAGGCGGTCCTGGTCATGATGCGGAGCACGTCCAGGGAGCGCGGCGGGGTGTCGGGGTCCTCGCCGTCGTTCGTGGCGAGCAGCACGTGCGCCTCACGGGCGGCCCGTACGCCTTCCGGCCAGCCGTGGTGCTCCAGATAGGCGGAGACGGGGGCGTCGGCGCCGACCTGGTGCATGATGCGCAGCACCCGCAGCACGGCGACGTCGACGAGGGCCGCCTCGCTGGAGTCGCGGAAGACCGTGCCGACGTATTTCTCGGCGGACCAGTTGTCCAGCCAGGTGTCCTCGACCAGGCGGTACACGGCGTCGGTGACATCGCCGTACCCCTCCCGGCCGGCCAGCCAGCACTCGTGGTGGAAGACGGGGTCGGAGAGCATGTGCAGCGCCGAGCGCACGTTGCTGCGCCAGCGCCACCAAGGAACGTCATTGAGCGGCATGCCGCCCATGGTGGAGGAGCGACGGCCGCGACGGGAAGTGTTCTCCGAACCTTGCTGCACGGTTGTCGATCGTACGTTCCCTCCTTCCGGGCTCGCACCGCCCCCTGTAATTCACCTGGACGTCACCGAGCGTTGAACGGAGCACACATTGGCGTTACCCAAGGCGCGGAAATGTCCATGTCCATGACCGGATGGCGACGCCTCACTTCCTCCCGCCCCTACACACTCCTCACATGTACGGCGGCGGCCGGGGCATTGCTGATCACCGGCTGCGGTGCGCTCCCTGGGGCCTCGGGGGACTCCAGGGAGCCCGTCACCGTCATGACCTGGGCGCCCGACGGCTCCAACGGTCCGGATACGGAGAACATGGCGGGCATGACGGCCATGGCCCTCGCCTATGCCCGCTGGGTGAACAACAACGGCGGGCTCGACGGGCACAAGCTGCGCGTCGTCACCTGCAACGAGGACAACACGTCGACCGGCGCGGGGGACTGCGCCCGGCGGGCGGTCGCGGAGAAGGCGGTCGCGGTCGTCGGCTCGTACAGTCCGGAGGGCTACTCCTTCATGGGGCCGCTGGAGGCCGCCGGGATCCCGTACATCGGCGGCTACGGGGCCTCCGCCGAGGAGTTCACCAGCTACAACTCGTACCCCGTCAACGGCGGCCAGCCGGCGCTTCTGGCAGGCAACGCCAAGCAGCTCGCCCGCAGTTGTGAGCGGGTCTCCCTGGTGCGCCCCGACACGCAAGGCGGCGACGGCCAGGCGTGGCTCTTCAGCACCGGCCTGAAGGAGGAGAAGAAGCAGCCCGCGTCCACCGACATCCGGGCGGCGGAGGCGGCCACGTCCTACGACCAGGCGGCCGAGCAGGCGCTGGAAGGGGCGGGGCAGTCCGACGGGTGCGTGACGGCGGTGCTCGGGGAACGCACGGAGACGTTCTTCGACTCCTTCCGCCGTCTCAAACCAGCGGACGGGTCCGTGCGGATCTCGTCGGTCCTCGGCAGCGTCGGCCAACCACTGATCAACAGCACCGGCGGGCGGAACAGCCCGTTCGAGGGGGCCTACGTCACCGGCTGGTACCCCGAATCGGGGGATGCCCGCTGGGACGAGATGCGCTCCGTGATCCGGAAGCACGCGTTCAACGACAACCGGATCGACCCGGACGACACGGGTGTCCAGACGACGTGGATCGCGTACACGGTACTGAAGGAGATCGTGACGGCGATCAACGCCCCGGACATCACCGGCAGCAAGATCACGACCGCCCTCAACAGAGGCACCGAGGTCGACACCGGTGGCCTCACGCCGGTGCTGCGGTGGCGGTTCGAGGACGTGCTGGGCTCGTCGGCGTATCCGCGGATCGTGAACCGGAAGGTGACGTTCCAAGTGGTGCGGAAGGGGCGGCTGGTGGCCGAGAGGAAGGGGTTCGTGGACGTCACGAACACGCTGTCGGAGGCCAGCGCGAAGGGCTGAGCACCCGCAAGCCCCTCCGGCGGTCGAGGAGCGGCGCATCCCCCGTGCCGACGCACGGGGGATGCGGACGCACGGGGGGGCGGACGCGCCGCGTGCGTGCGCACCGAGGGGTACGGGGGTGCTGTCCCAGCGCTGGGCAGCACCCCCGCACCGCCGTCAGAGCTCCGTCGGCGCCCGCCGCGTCAACCCGTACTTCGCCGCGATCGAGTTCCACAGCCCCGACGCCTGCGCCTTCGCCTTGCTCGCCTCACCGCTCGCCCGGTCGGCCTGGCCCTTCTCGGGCGTCGAGCGGGCCTGCCCGTGCTTGCAGACCTTCTTGCCGTTCTTGGCCTGCGCGGCCCATGCCGCGTAGTGGTCGTCGGCGGAGGCCGACGACTGCCACGCCTTCGTGAGCGCCGCGGTCAGCTGCGCGTTGTTCGGCAGCTTGTCGACGGTCAGCCCCTGCAGCCGCGTCACGAGGTCACGGCGCTGCTTGGCCGCGCCCTGCAGATCAGTGACCGCCTGGTCCAGGTCGGTGCAGGACCTGGTCTTCCCGACGGCCCCGATGACCGCCGCACGGCTGCTGTTGCTGTCCGCGAGCAGCTTGTCGAGCGCCTCGGCCTGCGCCTTCGCCGGGTCGGCCGCCGCCTGCGTGGAGGGCTTCGCAGCGGGCGAACTCGCCGCGGCCACCGGCTGCTTGCTGTCCGTGCCCTTGTCGTCGCCGCCGCTCATCAGCGCACCAGCGCCCAGCCCGACGACGGCGCAGCCGACGACGACCGCGGCGATCAGCGGGACGTGCGACGGCTTCTTGCGCTGCCCGGCCCGGCCCTGCGACGGCTCGCCGTGCGGCGGTCGGTAGGCCGGCGCGGGCTGCTGGTGCGACTGGGTGGCGCCCTGGTACGGCGCCTGTCCCGGGTCGAACCGGGGCATCTGCTGCGTGGAGGCCGTCGGCTCCTCGGTGCGGAACAGGTTGTCGAACTCGGAGGGGGGCTGCCGCTCACCGGGCGTCTCCGGGCTGATGCCGTACGGGGCACCACCGGGCACCGGCGGAATGTACTGGGTCGCGTCGGCGTCGGAGGCCGATGCGGGCGGCTGCGCGTGGGCGATGAACTGGGTCGCCTCCGCGGCACTCTCGGCCGCCACCGGCGCGATGAACTGGGTCGCCTCCGCAGCACTCCCGGCCGGCACCGGCGCGATGAACTGCGTGGCATCCGCGTCGCCGCCCATGCCCGCACCCGTGCCCGTTCCCGGTACGGCCTCCGGGGGGAGCGGCTGGACGTACGGCTGAGGCTGGGACTGTGCGTACGGCTGGGGCTGGGACTGTGCGTACGGCTGGGGTTGGGCGTACGGCTGAGGCTGGGACTGTGCGTACGGCTGGGGTTGCGCGTACGGCTGAGGCTGCTCGGCCGGCAGGGCCGGGCCCTGCTGCCCGTACGCCTGCCCCTGGTCGTACGGCGCGTACTGGCCCTGCGGCGACACGTCCTGCTGCGGCGCCTGCGGCCCCCAGGGCTGACCCCATGGCTGTCCGCCCGCCGGAGCGGACTGGTCGGCCGGTCCGCCCGGTAGCCAGGGCTCACCGCCACCTGCGGGCAGCACGACACCTTCGTGCGTGGGCCGTACAGCAGGGAGCTGCTGCTCGTCACCCTGTCCGCTCTGCGTCACCGGGGCTCCTACGTGTAAACCTACGGGATCGTCGGCTCACGCTATCGGGTGACAGCCGCTCTCCGCCAAGCGCCCGATATCACTCATAGCCTCTTCACAGGGGCAGTAACACGCCGGGCCCTGACGACACAGTTAACGGGCGCCCCGAAAGGATCCCCGATCAGACGCCGGTCAGGCCGCCTGGAGCTCCAGCCGCGCCCCGAACTCCCGGACCGCCGGCTCGTCGCCGTACGGGACCAGCCGCTGCTGGAGATCGTCCAGGTACTCCGCGCCCCGGCTCGATCGCACCGTCCCCAGCAGCTCCATCGCCCGCGTCCCCGTATGACACGCCTGCTCCACCTCGCGCAGCTGCACCTGCGCCGTGGCGAGCAGCACCAGACCGATGCCCCGGCGCCGGGCCCGGGACTCCGGGAGAGCGGCCAGGGACTCCGTCGCCCGGCGCGCGGCCGCCTCCGCCTGGCCGAGATCGCGGTGACAGTGCGCCAGCTCGTCGGCGAGATAGGCGGAGTCGAAGTGCGCGATCCATGACGGGTCGCCACCGGTGTCCGGCTCAGCGCGTTCCAGCGCCGTCAGGGCCCGGCCCGCCACCGCCTGGCAGGTCCGGACATCGCCGAGCAACGCGTGCCCGCGCGCCTCCGCCGCGTAGAACATCGCCTCCGCGCGTGGGGTGACCCGCCCGCGCGCCCCCTCCTGCGCGGCCCGTGCCAGCTGCGCGATCTCCCGCGGGTTGCCGAGCTGTGCGGCGAGATGGCTCATCGAAGCGGCCAGCACATAGCCGCCGTACGCCCGGTCGCCCGCCGCCTGGGCCAGCCGCAGAGCCTGGATGTAGTACCGCTGGGCGAGCCCCGGCTGCCCCGTGTCCACCGCCATGTACCCGGCGAGTTCGGTGAGCCGCGCGACCGCTGCGAACAGCTGCCGCCCGACCGTTTCGCGGTAGGCCCCCGAGAGCAGCCCGGAGACCACGCTGTTGAGGTAGTGCACCAGGACCGGCCGCACATGTCCGCTGCCGAACCGGTGGTCGAGGTCGACCAGCGCCGCCGTCATCGCCCGCACCGCCTCCACGTCCGACATCCCGACCCGCGCCCCAGCCGCGCGCGCCACCTGCGGGTCGGCGCCGGTGATCAGCCAGTCCCTGCTGGGCTCGACCAGCGCCGAGGACCCGACCGCCGAACCGGACAGGACGTCGCGGCGTCCGACATCGCTGCGCCACAGCTCGCAGACCTGCTCGATCGCACCGATCACGGTCGGCGCGAACTGCAGGCCGACGCCGGACGCCGGATTCTTGCCGTTGGCCATCCCGATCTCGTCGATCGTGACCGTACGGCCGAGCTTGCGGCCGAGCGCCTCGGCGATGGTTCCCGGTGCCCTGCCACGCGGTTGCTGTCCGCGCAGCCAGCGGGCCACGGAGGTCTTGTCGTAACGGAGGTCGAGGCCGCGCTCCGCGCCGGCCATGTTGACTCGGCGGGCGAGGCCCGCATTGGAACATCCGGCTTCCTGGATGAGCGCCTGGAGCCGTTCGTTCGGCTGGCGTGCGACGAGAGGCCTGGCTGCCATATTTCCCCCTGAGGCCGCAGTGATCAGTGAATGGATCACTGCCCGGCATATGCCCAAGAAATGCGCACATACATCGTGTTGGTGTTTTCCATGGCGTTCACGGTATTCACGTCATTCATGGCGCTTATCTTTTCGTTGTTCAGGTTCGGTACGTATTCGGCATGGGGGAACTGTTCCGGATTCCCCACATGTGGCTACCCGTCCCTCGACATGCCGCCTCATGCGCGCCCCCGCCCATGCATCCATGCGCCCCATGTGCGGGGCCGATGTGCCGTGCCCGCGTTCGCCACGCCCGTAACCCCAGGTGATCGCGGAAGTTGTGATGTTCGTGGAAGAGCCCATCGGAGTCACGGAAACCGCGCAGGTCCCCCAACAACGACGTGAGCAACTGCTCGACGCCGCCGTGCGCTATGCGGAGGAGCGGCACTGGGAGGTGTTCCCCGGCACCTGGCTCCAGGTCGTGGAAGGGACGGAACGGTGCTCATGCGAAGAAGCCCGCTGCGCCGCCCCCGGAGCCCACCCCACCCGGCCCGACTGGGCGAGCCGATCGACCGGCAGTGGCGCCGCGGCCCGCCGGATGTGGTCCCAGCAGCCCGGGGCGTCGGTACTGCTGCCCACCGGGCGCACCTTCGACGCGATCGACGTGCCGGAGTCCGCCGGCTTCCTGGCGCTGGCCCGGATGGAGCGGATGAACCTGCCGCTCGGCCCCGTCACCTGCACCCCCGACCGCCGGATGCTCTTCTTCGTACTCCCCGGCGCGGCGGCCAAGATGGACGATCTCGTACGGAGGCTGGGCTGGAGCGCCATCGCGATCGGTCTGCTCGGCCGCGGTGAGGGCCACTACGTGGCGGCCCCGCCGACCAGGATCGGCGGGCGGGGTGCGGTGCAGTGGGTGCGCCGGCCCACTCCCGCCAACCGCTGGCTGCCCGACGCCGGAGAAGTCATCGGCCCGCTCGCCTACGCCTGCGGACGGGACGCAGCCGACGCCCGCGCACGCCTTTCGTAGTCTGGTCCTTTCACACGGGGACATCGAAGGCAGGAGCACCATGTCGGACCGGAACACGGCGGGATCGCACGCGGCGGTGGAGGCGGGCGGGGCGCGAACGGCGCCGCCCGCCGTTCGCGTACAGGGCCTGTGGAAGCGGTTCGGGGAACAGGTCGCGGTCGCCGGGATCGATCTGGAGCTGCCCGCAGGCAAGTTCATCGGCCTGGTCGGACCCAATGGCGCGGGCAAGACGACCACGCTGTCGATGGTGACCGGGCTGCTCCGTCCCGACCACGGCACGGTCGAGGTCGGCGGGCACGACGTCTGGCGGGACCCGGTCGAGGTGAAAGCCAGGATCGGCGTCCTGCCGGAGGGGCTGCGGCTCTTCGAACGTCTCTCGGGACGCGAACTCCTCGCGTACATCGGACGGTTGCGCGGGCTGCCAGGCGCCGAGGTCGACAAGCGGGCCAACCAGCTGCTGGACGTGCTCGACCTGGCGGGCTCCGGGAACAAGCTGGTCGTCGACTACTCGACCGGCATGCGGAAGAAGATCGGGCTCGCCGCGGCGCTGCTGCACAACCCCGACGTACTGTTTCTGGACGAGCCGTTCGAGGGCGTCGACCCCGTCTCGGCGCAGACCATCCGGGGGGTCCTGGAGCGGTACACCCGCTCGGGGGCGACCGTCGTCTTCTCCAGCCATGTGATGGAGCTCGTCGAGTCGTTGTGCGACTGGGTGGCCGTCATGGCGGGCGGCACGATCCGGGCGCAGGGCACCCTCGCCGAGGTGCGCGGCGACGCGACGTCGCTGCAGAACGCGTTCCTCGAACTCGTCGGCGCGGGCGGCCGGGACAACGGCGACTCCCTCGACTGGCTGGGCGGCGCCCGATGAGCATGCTCGACACACCCGTCACCTCCGCCGCCAGCCCCGCCGCCGGCGGCGAACGGCTCGTCAGCGTCTTCGTACGGCTCAAGCTGACGCTGCTGCGCAACGGGCTGCGGCAGTCCTCCGGCAGACGGGTCGCGTACCTCTCGTCCGTCGTCCTCGCCCTGCTGTTCGCCGCGGGCCAGATCGTCGCGCTGACCGCACTGCGCGGCCATGCCCACGCGGGTTCCCTGACGGTCCTGCTGACCGGGGTGCTGGCGCTCGGCTGGGCGGTGATGCCGCTCTTCTTCCCCAGCGGCGACGAAACCCTCGACCCGAGCCGGCTCGTGATGCTGCCGCTGCGGCCGCGCCCGCTGGTCGGGGCGCTGCTGGTGGCATCGCTCGTCGGCATCGGACCGCTGTTCACGCTCTGCCTGGCGGCCGGTTCGGCGTTCGCGGTGGCGCACGGGGCGGCGGCCGTGGTGTGCGCGGTGGTCGCCGTGCCGCTGACACTGGTGGTGTGCGTCGCCCTGGCGCGGGCCGTCGCCACGGCCAACACCCGGCTGCTGAGCTCCCGCAAGGGCCGCGATCTGGCGCTTCTCAGCGGACTCGTGGTCGCGGTCGGCATCCAGGTCGTCAACTTCGGTGCACAGCGGCTCGGCCGGTCCGGTGGGCTGGCCGCGCTCGACCCGGCGGCGGAGGTGGTGCGCTGGCTGCCACCCGCCTCGGCGATCGGCGCGGTGGACTCGGCGGCGCAGGGGTCGTACGGGCGGGCCGTGGCGCAACTGCTGCTCTCCGTCGCGGCGCTGGGTGCGTTGGTGTGGCTCTGGCAGCGGAGTCTGGTGAAGCTGATGACCGCCCCGGACGGTTCCACCCTGGCCGCCGCCGGAGCGGCCCGAGAGAAGTCCGGCAGGGGCGGCTCCCGGCTCTCCGCACTGCTGCCCGAGGGGCGCACGGGGACGGTGATACGGCGCAGTCTGCGGTACGTGGCACGGGACCCGAAGACCAAGGCCGCCTGGGTGACGGCGCTCGCCATCGGGCTGATCGTGCCGTTGCTCAACGCGGTGCAGGGCACCGGCTCGGTCTACTTCGCCTGCTTCGCCGCCGGGATGCTCGGCATCCAGATGTACAACCAGTTCGGGCAGGACACCTCCGCGTTCTGGATGGTGGCGCTGACGATCTCCTCCACCCGGGACGCCTACCTCGAACTGCGGGGGCGGGCGGCGGCGTTGCTGGTGATCACTCTCCCGTACACGGTGCTGGTGACCGTGGTGACGGCGGCGGTGCTCGGCGACTGGGAGAAGCTGCCGAGCGCCATAGGGCTGTCGCTCGCCCTGCTGGGCGCGATGCTGGCGACGGGGGCACTGGCATCGGCCAACTTCCCGTACTCGATCCCCCAGGACAGCGGGTTCAAGAACGTGGCACCGGGGCAGGCCGGGCTCGCCTGGATCTCGATCTTCGGCGGCATGGTCTCGGCGGCGCTGCTGTGCGCGCCGGTGATCGTGGCGACGATCTGGCTGCATCTCGTCGACGCGGAGGACTGGTTGTGGGTGCTGCTGCCCGTCGGCAGCGCGTACGGGGCGCTGGTCGCCTGGGCGGGCCTGCGGCTGGCCGCACCGCGCACGGCGAACCGGCTGCCCGAGATCCTGGCGGCGGTCAGCAAGGGGTGACGCGAGCCGGGTCGGGCCGCTCCGTCACGGGGAGACGGGCTCGCGGTCGTTCCGCGGGTCCTCGGCGAACTCCTCCAGGAACGGTTCGACCGCGGCGCGCCAGCCCTCCGGCTGGTCGTAGTGGACGAGATGGCCGGCGTCCGCCACCTCCGCGTACTGTCCGCTCGGCAGTACGCGGACCATCTCCTGGGCCTCCGCCCGGCCCAGCTCGCCGTCCAGGCCGCGGAGCACCAGCGCCGGGCACCGGACTTGCGCCAGCTCCTCCCAGTGCGCGTCGTACACCCATGTCGCGCGGGACTGGAGCATCTGGCGGCGGGAGAAGACGGGACGCCAGCCGTCGGCGCGCTCGGCCATCACCTCGGCGAAGAAGTCGCCGCGGGCCGGGTTCGGCCGCTCCACCCAGGGGTCGTCCTCGCCGAACCACTTCCGCACGTCGGAGAGTGTCGCGAACGGCACCGGCCAGGACGTGAACCAGTCCTCCCACTCCCGCTGCGAGGCCGCGCCGAGCGCGGAGGCCCGCATGTCGCAGATGACCAGGGCCCGGACCAGATCGGGGCGCTTCGCGGCGAGCTGCCAGGCGGTGAGGGCGCCCATCGAATGGCCGACGACGGTGACGGGGGCCAGGCCGAGCTGCTCGATCGCCGCCTCGGCATCGGCGACGTACGCCTCACGGGTGTACGGGCCCTCGGCGGGTTTCTCGCTGCGGCCGTGCCCCCGCTGGTCGAGCCCGACCGCCCGGTGCCGCTCGGCGAGCCAGCGGGTGGTGGAGGCCCAGTGGGAGGCCCGGCCCATCAGTCCGTGAAGCAGTAAGACCCCGGGGACGCGTTCGCCCTCCGTGCGCTCCTTGGGCGGATCCGCGAACTCCCAGGCCGCGAGGCGTACGCCGTCGGATCCGGTTACATCGATGCGCCGCACCATGTGTCCTGGCACCCCCTTCTGGTCCTCGACAACCGCTCGATCGCCGTGTGGTCGTGTCACGCCAGACTATCGAACCTGTATTCGAAAATCGGTGTTCGGCGTGCAACACCCCTCGTTCGAGTGACCCCTGCCAAGGATTGACATCGGCCGCTGAGGGGAGATCTTCTCCGGGAGGCGGACCACTCGGGGATGAGGGTCCGTGGGGACCGACCTTGAGAGCTCGGGCACCTCCCGTCCGGCAGCCGTTGCACACCGGTGGCAGCACCGATCTCCGGGTTCA
>NZ_JBEZKL010000108.1:0-25147 GCF_040704695.1 Streptomyces sp. NPDC048411 | reverse complement strand
GCGCCCCCCCCTGGGGGGGGGGGCCGGGGCGCCGCGCATGAGGGCCGGTTCGGGGCCGGGCGGGTCAGACGCCCGGCGGGACCCGGGACGGGCGGCCGTTGCCGCGGGTGAGGGAGTAGCCGAACATGGCTGCGAGTGCGCCGAGTATGCCGCCGCCGACGGTCCAGATCCAGCGGTCCGTCCACCAGCCGGAGGCCCAGCCGTCGTCCGGCTCGCTGCCGAGCGAGACCCGGGTCGTGGAGCCGCTGTCGGACGAGGTGCCGTCCGCCGTCTGCTGCGCCGAGGACGCGCCGGGCACCAGGGGCTCGCTCAGCGTGCCGTCGACGTCATGGGCGCCGCCCTGGTCGGCCGCCGTCACCTCGACGGCGGTCTGCACCGGCTGTCCGAGGTCGGCCGACGGGAGGTCGACGACCGTCAGGCGCACGTAGTAGCTGCCCGGCAGCGGGTCGTTCGCCCACGGCTCGGACCAGGCGCGAACGGTCCGCAGGACGCAGGAGAGTTCGACGGTCGACGCGTCGGCGGCCGCCTTCCTGGTCTGGTGTCCGTACATGCAGGCCTGCCGGCGCCGCAGCCCGTCGTACACATCGACCTGCCAGGTCGACACGCCGTGCCGGGTGGCGCTCTCGGGCAGGGTGACCGTCGCCTTGATGGTGGCGCGCTGGCCCGCGTCGGCCGGGAACACCCAGTACAGGTAGTCACCCGTGGACGCCCCGGCGGTGGCGCGCTGGTTCTGCTGGATCGCCGTCGCGGTACGGAAGGTGGTGCCCGCCTCGGTGGGTCCCGTACCGCCGTCGGAGGCGCTCGGGCTCGGGCTCGCCGACGGGTCGTCGGCCGCGGCCGACCCCGCCGACGTCAACAGGGCCATCCCCGCCAGCAGGGCACCCGCGAGTACTCGTCGTGTACGCACCATCAGTTGGTCCTCCATACGGCGATGCGCCAGCGCGAGATCCAGCCGAAGAGCAGACCCGCGATCAGTCCGGTCAGGACGAGTACACCCAGGAGCCACCAGCCGCGGCCGAGACCGAACGCGGCGGCATCGGCCGCGTCGTCCGGCGCGTCCACCACGTCGACGGTCAGCTCGACCGGCATACCCGGTGAGGTCTTCACCGATGCCGGGGCCGAGAAGGAGTTGCTGAGCTGCAGGCAGACGGTCTCCGCGACCGGCTCGTCCCCGTTGTCCGTGCCGTCCTGCTCGGGCTTGGGGTAGCGCAGCCCGGACGAGATCGCATCGGTGCGACCGGTGCCGGACTCCGAACCCCTGACGATCTCGCGGCCGTGCACGGTCACCGCGCGCAGCAGCACGCCGTAGTCGTCGTTGACGGCGCGGTCCGCGGACACGCTCACCGAGGCGCGCAGCTCCTGGCCGGGCAGTACATCCACCCGGTACCAGCGGTGCTCGCCGAACTTCTCGCGGTCGGTGTAGAGACCCGCCTTGAGCTGGGGCGCGGCGGAGCAGCTGTCCGCGCCTTCGGTGGCCACGGGGGTGACGACGGGCTCGGCCGCCCGGTCCACCAGCTGCTTGACGCGGCCGGAGAGTTCATCGGTGTGCTGAACGGCGGTGTAGGTGCCGCCGGTCGCCTCGGCGATGCAGGTCAGCTGCTCGCGGATCTTGGTGTTCGGCACCAGGCCCAGCGTGTCGATGACGAGGTGGATGCCGCGGGCAGCGATGTCGCGCGCGACCTCGCACGGGTCGAGCGGGCCACAGGTGTCCTCGCCGTCGCTGATCAGCACGATCCGGCGGGTGGAGTCGCCGCCTTCGAGATCGTCGGCGGCGCCCAGCAGGGCGGGCCCGATCGGGGTCCAGCCGGTGGGGGCCAGCGTCGCGACCGCCGTCTTTGCCTCCACCCGGTCGAGCGGACCGACCGGGTAGAGCTGCTTGGTGTCCTTGCAACCGACCTTCCGGTCGTCGCCCGGGTAGTTGGCACCGAGGGTTCGGATGCCGAGCTGCACCTGCTCCGGCACCGCGTCCAGGACCTCGTTGAACGCCTGCTTCGCCGCGGCCATCCGGGACTGGCCGTCGATGTCACGGGTCCGCATGGAACCGCTGACGTCGAGCACCAGCTCGACCTTGGGGGAGGCTTTGGTGGGGGGTTCATCGGCGGCGGCGGGGAGGGCCGTGCCGAGCCCGGCGGTCAGGGTGGCGAGCAGGATGCCCACCCCGACCGTCAGCCTTTTGCTTATGATCATCGCCGGATACTAGTGAAGATCACATGCCACCCCCAAACCGGTCCGGGGCTGCCGGGATGCTGCTGTCCCGGCCCTGCGGGGGGTGAGTGACAGTCAGTCAGCGGTCGTTGCGGGATGTGGCGGCGGGGTGGCTACCGGTCCCCGCCGAGCAGAGGTCCGGCGGCCCGCTCCAGCACCGAGTTGACCTGGTTCCAGGTGTTCATGTCCCGTTCCATGGGCGGTAGTTCGGTGTCCGCCTCGGATTCCCCGGCGGTATTCCAGCCGGTGGCGATCGTGACGGGGTCCTCCCCGCAGGCCGCCGCCGCGGCGAGCGCGGCCGCTCCCAGGGCCACCAGTTCGCCGCTGCCGGGCACGATCACGGGCCGCCCCGACAGCCGTCGTACCGTCTCCACCCAGGTGCGCCCCTGCGCGCCGCCGCCGATCAGGCGCAGCGGGCGGGCGGCGACCTCGGGGTCGGCCGGGTCGAGCCCGCAGGCCCGCAGCAGCTGGTTCAGGGCGCGCAGCACGGTGACGGCCGCGCCTTCGTAGGCGGCGCCGAGCAGTTGCTGCGGGGTGGTGTCGTGCCGGAGTCCGGTGAGCAGGCCGGAGGCGGTGGGCAGGTCGGGGGTCCGCTCGCCGTCGAGATAGGGGAGGAGTACCGCCTCGCCGCCGGGCGTCGCGTCGTTGCGGTCCAGGCCGAGCAGGGCGGCGACCTTGTCCACGGCGAGGGTGCAGTTGAGCGTGCAGGCCAGCGGGAGGTACGTACCGTCGGCCGCGGCGAAACCGGACAGCGCCGCCGATGCGGGCCGGGTTCGGGAGGCGGCGAAGACCGTACCCGAGGTGCCGAGGCTGAGAACGGGGTGGTCCAGCAGTCCGGCACCGCCGAGACCGAGGCCGACGGCGGCACTCATGTTGTCGCCCGTGCCCGCCGCCACGGAGATCCCGGCCGGCAGGCCGAGCGCCCGCGCCGCCTCGACGGTCAGCGAACCGGCGCGGGACGCACCAGTCTCGGCCACCTCGGGCAGCAACGCGGCATCCAGGCCGAGCAGTTCGAGCAGCTCGGGGTCGTACGCGCCGGTGGCGGTGGAGTACCAGCAGGTGCCCGACGCGTCGCCGGGGTCGGTGACGGCCGCACCCGTCAGCCGTTCGGTGAGGAAGTCGTGGGGGAGGCGGATCGCGGCGGTCGCGGCGGCGGTCTCCGGTTCGTTCTCACGCAGCCACTGCCACTTCGACGCGGTCATCGCAGCCACCGGAACCGATCCGGTGCGGGCGGTCCAGGCGTCCGCACCGCCCAGTGCGGCGGTGAGGGCAGCGGCCTGCGGGGCGGAGCGGGTGTCGTTCCACAGCAGGGCCGGGCGCAGCGGGCGGCCCGTACGGTCGAGGGCGACCAGGCCGTGCTGCTGGCCGGCGACCGCGATGCCGGTGACGGCCGCGGCGGGCACGCCGGACTCCTTCAGGCCGGCGGCGACGGCGGTGCGCAGCGCCTGCCACCACACCTGGGGGTCGGTCTCTCGGGCCCCCGCCTCGCCCGTGACGACATGCGGGGCGCGTCCGACGGCGAGCAGCTGACCGGTGGCGGCGTCGACGAAGGCCGCCTTGGTGGACTGGGTGGAACTGTCCACACCGATGACGACGGTACGCGGCGGCATGGGGATACCTCATTCTCGCGGTGCGGGGGCCACGGTGGGCGGGAGGGCCGGCCCGATTCATTTGATCGTACGGAAAACAAATTACGCGATCGGGTCGGCCCGGAACAGGGGTCACCCTTGATGCCCCGTGGTGGGGGGTTTACGTCACCGTCGGGCGCCGTGCATGATTAGTCATGACACTGAACAAATAGGGGTTCGGCGGCCTCCCTCGGCTGTGGACCCGACGGCATCGAAGGTGGTCGGACCATGACGGAACGCTTCAAGCCCACCCCGGGGGACAAGTTCACCTTCGGCCTGTGGACCGTGGGCTGGCAGGGGCGCGACCCGTTCGGCGACGCGACCCGCGCGGCGATCGACCCCGTCGAGACCGTGCAGCGCCTCGCCGAGCTGGGGGCGTACGGGGTGACCTTCCACGACGACGACCTGATCCCGTTCGGCTCGTCGGACACCGAGCGCGAGAGCATCGTGAAGCGGTTCCGGCAGACGCTGGACGCGGCCGGGCTCGTCGTGCCCATGGCGACGACGAACCTCTTCACCCACCCCGTCTTCAAGGACGGGGCGTTCACCGCCAACGACCGGGACGTACGCCGGTACGCGCTGCGCAAGACCCTCCGCAACATCGACCTCGCCGTCGAGCTGGGCGCCACCACCTATGTGGCGTGGGGCGGCCGCGAAGGCGCCGAGTCGGGCGGAGCGAAGGACATCCGGGTCGCTCTCGACCGGATGAAGGAGGCCTTCGACCTGCTCGGTGACTACGTCGTCGAGCAGGGTTACGACCTGAAGTTCGCCATCGAGCCCAAGCCGAACGAGCCGCGCGGCGACATCCTGCTGCCGACCATCGGCCACGCCCTCGCCTTCATCGAGCGCCTGGAGCGCCCGGAACTCGTCGGCGTCAACCCGGAGACCGGCCACGAGCAGATGGCCGGGCTGAACTTCCCGCACGGCATCGCGCAGGCCATCTGGGCGGGCAAGCTCTTCCACATCGACCTCAACGGCCAGTCCGGCATCAAGTACGACCAGGACCTGCGCTTCGGCGCCGGTGACCTGCGCCAGGCGTTCTGGCTCGTCGACCTGCTGGAGACCGCCGGTTACCAGGGCCCGCGCCACTTCGACTTCAAGCCGCCGCGGACCGAGGACTACGACGGTGTCTGGGCGTCGGCTGCGGGCTGCATGCGCAACTACCTCATCCTCAAGGAGCGCGCCGCCGCCTTCCGTGCCGACCCGGCGGTCCAGGAGGCACTCCGCGCGTCCCGGCTCGACGAGCTGGCCCGGCCGACGGCCGAGGACGGCGTGGCGGAGCTGCTGGCCGACCGCTCGGCGTTCGAGGACTTCGACGTGAACGCGGCGGCCGAGCGCGGCATGGCGTTCGAGGTGCTGGACCAGCTGGCGATGGACCACCTGCTCGGGGTCCGCTGACAGCACGGGCGGATGCTGCCGGGGCCGTACCGGTGTCCGGCAGGTCCGCCCCCGCGTTGGAGTCCGGGTCGTACCTGTGTCAGGCGGGTGTGGCCCGGCTCCGGTTTCAGCCCGCCACCCGCGCCGCGTACGCCACCGGGTCGGTCAGTACGTCCTGCATCACCAGCGCCGCCGCACCCCGTGCCGCGTCGCCCGCGACCGACGAGGCGCGCAGCCGGCCGCCGCGCGGGGACCACAGCCCGGACACCACCCGGCCCGCCAGTTCCTCGTCGACGGGCGGCGACAGCCACGGCATCAGGCCCCGGTATATCCCGCCGAGCACCACCGCGTCCGGGTCGAGCAGATTCACCGCCCCGGACAGCACCCGCCCCAGCATCCGGCCCGCCTCCACCACGGCTGCCACGGCCCGCCCGTCCCCGGACCGGGCGCGCCGCTCCAGCTCGGCCACCCCGTTGCCGCTGCCGGTCTCCTCGATCCCGGCCGACCGCAGCAGCGCCGCCTGTCCCGCGTACTGCTCCAGACAGCCGCGCGAACCGCACCGGCACTCCGGCCCCTCCGCGTCCACCACCACATGCCCGATCTCACCGGCGAACCCGTGCGCACCGCGCAGCAGTTCACCGTCGATGACCAGGGCGCCACCGACACCGATCTCGCCCGTCAGATACAGAAAGCTGCGGATTTCGTCGAGCCCGCCGAACCAGAGCTCGGCCAGCGCCGCCAGATTGGCCTCGTTCTCCGAACTCGCCGGCAGTTCCGGTTGGTTGGGGCGCAGCGAGGCGAGTGACGCGGCGAAGAGTTCCTCCGCCGGGACCTGATTCCAGCCCAGGTTGGGCGCCTGGCGCACCCTGCCGCCGGACACCAGTCCGGGCAGCGCCAGGGCCACCCCGACCGGGAACAGCTCCTGTTCGGCCGCCGAATCCAGGGTGCGGGCCGCGATCCGGGCCGCCCGTGCCAGCACCTCGGCGGGCGGAGCGCCCCGGTTGTCGAGGTGTTCCGTCAGCCGGACCCGGCCGGTGCCCGCCAGGTCCACGACACAGACCGACACGTAGTCGATGTTGACCTCGACGCCGAGCCCGGCGGGGCCGGTGCGCGCCACCTTGAGAGCGGTGCCGGGACGCCCGGCCTGCCCGCTGAACGTCTTGCCGGACTCGGCGAGGAACCCGCTGTCGAGCAGTTGCTCGACCAGCGAGGACACGGCGGCACGGGTCAGCCCCACGCGTGCGGCCACCCCGGCCCTGGTCGCCTCGCGCTCGCCCTCGTCGCGGACGGCCCGCAACACCAGGCTGAGGTTGCTCCGTCGCACGGTGTCCTTGTCGGCCTTGGGCCCCAGCGTCGTGAGGTTGCTCTTCATGTCGCTGCTGAGCCTATGCGATTGCGCACGTCAGTACGGTCCGGAGCGGGCACCGGCTCCCCTCGCAGCATGCGGCGGAACCCGCCGTGTTCGAGGTGCGGGCCGCGACCCCGTGGTGACCGGGTGTGGTCGCCGACGTGCCGTTCGCCGCAGCGACGCATTCACGCTCGACGTCAGCCCCGCAGACGGAAACGTCGCCCCGGCGCGTCCCCAGCCGGTCGTCGTCCGCCCGACCGTATCAACCGGGGGGTGGTGGCCACGTACGCAGATACGCGACCACCACCCCCCCGGCCCGCCGGCTCATGTCGTGGCGCCGCGCCCCCTCAGCATGTCGGCCATCAGCCTGATCTCCGACTGCTGTCCCAGGACCATGCCCGTCGCCAGATTCCTGATCTCGTCCGTGCCCGCCGCGTCGGCCGCCGCCCGCGCCATCTCCGCACCGGCCCGGTGGTGCACGGTCATCAGCCGGAGGAACCGCACCTCGGCGTCCTTGCCCTTCGCCGCCCGCAGTGCGTTCAGCTCGGTGTCGGTCGCCATGCCCGGCATCAGCGAACCGTCGCCCCTGGGGGCGACGGTGTGGCCCATCCACTCCATCGGCGGGCGGCCGGAGCTCTTGTCACGGCCCCACATCTCCAGCCAGCCGAGCATCACGCCGCGCTGATTGTCCTGCGTGTTGATGATGTCGTACGCGAGCCGCCGCACGTCCTCGTCGGATGTTCGGTCCCGGACGATGAACGACATCTCGACCGCCTGCTGATGGTGGATCGACATGTCACGTGCGAACCCCACATCGGCCGACGTCTCCGCGGGCGCGGCCGACCGGGCCGCTCCCTGCGGGAGGGGCGACGAGGACGGCCGTACGAGCATGAGTGCCACCAGCCCGAGGGCCAGCAGCAGCACCGCAGCACCCGCCAGCACCATCGGCCGCGGCGCACGGACCGAGGACGTCACTTGGCGATCCCGCCGGTACAGGCGGCGCCCGGCTCCGGTGTCTGCGGACCCTGGACGTACTTGGTGAAGAACTGCGCCACGCGTGCGTCGGTCGCGCTCTTCACCGTGACCTGTCTGCCCCAGGCGCTGAGGATCAGCGGGGCGTCCTGGTCCTTCACAGGGCTCATGAGCGAGTACGGCGTCTTGGCGACGCGGTCCGCGAGCTTCTTGATGTCGGCAGGCTGCGCCTTGTCGTTGTACGTGACCCAGACCGCGCCGTGCTCCAGTGAGTGGACGGCGTTCTCGTTCGGGATCGCTTCGGTGTAGACGTCGGCGTCGCAGTTCATCCAGACGGGGTTGTGGTCGCCGCCGACCGGCGGGTCCATCGGGTAGTCGACCCGCTTCTCGACATGGTCCCGGGTGAGCTTGTCCCAGCTCCGCTCGCCCTGGAGGGGTGAGGACTTGGCCTTCTCCTCGGCCCGGTCCTGCTTGTCGGCTGCGGACATCAGATAGCCGCCGCCCGCGACGAGTGCGGCGACGACGGCGACGGAGGCGGAAATGGTGATGATGCGGTTCCTGCGCTCGCGGCCCCGCTCCTTGCGGCGGGCCTCCTCGAGCTTGGCGCGGCGCGCGGCGGCAGGTGTGTTCTGCTTCTTGGCGGAAGCCATGGAGAGTCCTCGGGTTCAACACGATGTACGGAAAGAGGGCAGGGCGGGAGAACGAGCCCTGCTTCTAGATGCGTTGAACCTGAAGGCGGAGATGGTCGACGGCGCCCACGGCGTCGTTCGAGGGGCCGCGGATACCGGCGGCGCCGGCGAGCCGGCCGACCGGAGCGGTGACCGCCGAGCCAGGGAGCGCGACAGGTGCGGCCTGGGCGGGCAGCACGACGGGTGTCGCGTGCTCCGAGACGCCGTGGCAGGAACTGCTGACGCCCCGGTCATCCGGAGCGACGGCCACGACGATCCGCGCAGCAGAGGCCGGGGCCGGAGTCAGGGCCGGCGTCGCGGTCGCGGTTCGGGCCGTGGCGTGGTGTGCGGCCGCGCCCGTCTCGGCGAGCGAACAGCACGAGACCATGGTCAGCAGGATGAGCAGCCAGCCGAGAACGGCCGACGCGCGGGCGCCGTCCCGTCGTGGGCCGGTCCGTTCGCTGAGTCTGGTCATCCCCGGCACCCTAGTCGGTGTGTGAAGTTTCAACAAGTGTAGGGGTGCTACTTACGTGACGGGTGGGGCGTGCTCCGTCGGATCGCCGGGATAGTGTGCCCCGGTGACAACGCATTCGAACGTATCTGCGGGCTGGTATCCGGATCCGCACGGCGCGCCCCAATTGCTGCGCTACTGGGACGGTTCCCGGTGGACCGAGCACACGAACCCGGTCGGCGGACAGCAGCCCCAGGCTCCCGCTCAGCCCCAGGCGCCCGCACAGGCTCCCGTCCAGGTCCAGGTGCCCCACCAGCAGGCGGCCCCCCAGCATCAGCAGGCCGTCCCGCAGCAGCAGGGTGCGGCTCCCGGCGGCGCCACGCTGTTCAATCAGCAGGTCCTGGTCGTGAACCAGAAGGCCAAGCTGATCGAGCTCACGAACGAGTACCGCGTCTTCGATCAGCAGGGCAATACGATCGGCTCGGTCACCGAGGTCGGCCAGAGCGTGCTGCGCAAGGTGCTGCGGTTCGCCTCCAGCGTCGACCAGTTTCTGACCCACAAGCTGGAGATCCGTGACGCGTACGGGCAGCCGCAGCTGCTGCTGACCCGGCCGGCGAAGCTCCTCAAGTCCCGGGTCATCGTGCAGCGCCCGGACGGGCAGCCGGTCGGCGAGATCGTGCAGCGGAACGTCATGGGCAAGATCAACTTCGCCATCATGGTGGACGGTCAGCGGGTCGGTGCCATCAAGGCGGAGAACTGGCGCGCCTGGAACTTCGCGATCGTCGACCACAACGACGCCGAGATCGCCCGGATCACCAAGACCTGGGAAGGCCTCGCGAAGACGATGTTCACGACGGCGGACAACTACGTGCTGCAGATCCATTACCAGCTGCCCGAACCGCTGCTCAGCCTCGTCCTGGCGACGGCCCTGACCGTGGACACGGCCTTGAAGCAGGACGACCGCGGCCTCGGCTGACGGGACCCTGCCGTACGCGGCAGCCTGCGCCCCCGTACGTTCGCGTACGGGGGCGCAGGCGTGTACGCATGCCGTCGGACGGTGCTGCCCCGCGTCGATGTCCCGGTGGGAGGGTGGTGGGAGGCCGTACCTGACGCAGCCCCACATGCTGCCCGGACGCCTCTCTACTGCTGATCCCCGGTGGGACGGGCGGCGCGGCCTCCTTCGGCGGCATTGCCGACGACCTGGCCACCGAATACACCGTTGCGACCTACGACCCGCGCGGCAGGTCCCGCAGCACAACCCGAGGGGGTATTGCTCCGATTCTGGGGGATAGGCCCGCGGGTTCGCGGTCAACTCCTGGGTCGGCCCTGCGCGGGACCGGTCGAGTTGGTCGGGGAGGAGTGGCTGCAGCACGCCGTACTCGTACTGGCCGACCTTGATTCCGGTTGGTCGTGTGTCGGGTGCGGAAGATGAGCCCTGCCCGCTCGGCCCAGTGAACAGCGAGCAGCCGGTGGCGTCCTGCGAACAGGAGTACGGGCCCGCGCGAAGGCTTCGCGTGTTCCTCAACCCCTGGCCGCGGCCAGGGGTTCGACGCCAGGCCTCAACCCAGGCAACAGTATCCGTTGTGAAACGCGTCACTGCCAACGAATATCGTCAGATCAGTGGCTTGAAATCGCCAACATCGATAGCGTCTGCCAACATGACTGAGGAGACACGAGGCACCCTCCTGCCCGTCACGGAGCGCACCCGCCATCGACGCCTGCGGGAGCAGGGCAGCCGGAGCCGGGCGGATCTCGACGCCATCCTGGACACGGGGTTCCTGTGCCATCTCGGCGTGGTCGTCGACGGCGCCCCGATGGTGGTCCCGACCGTCTACGGAGCGGATGGGAGCACGGTCTATTTTCATGGCTCGGTGGCAAGCCGGAGCCTGCTCGCCGCGCCGAACGCGTCGGTGTGCCTGACCGTCACGCACGTCGACGGCCTCGTCCTGGCGCGCTCGGTGTTCGAGCACGGGGTCAACTACCGCAGCGCGATGATCTACGGCATACCGCGAGCCGTGACCGACCCCGAGGAAAAGCTCTACGGCTTGCGCTGCCTCACCGAGCACGTCGCCGCGGGCCAGTGGGGCTACGCACGCCTCCCCAACCGCAAGGAACTCGCGGCGACCGCACTGCTGGCACTCCCTCTCGACGAGGCCTCCGTCAAGGTGCGCACCGGCCCGCCGGACGACGGCGACGGACCCGACGCCGAACTGGGCCTATGGGCGGGCGTTCTTCCCATGCGTACGGAATGGGGCGAACCGGAACCGGACCCGGCGCTTTCGGAGCACGTCCCCGTACCGCCCCACATCGTCCATCTCGCCACTCAAGCCGTCCCGCTCGTCAGCCGCCGCACTTGACCAGAGAGAAAAGCCCCCGGGCACGGGGGCGGCGTTCCAACAGGGCTCAGGAGAACTCACTGGATGTCGCACAGTCGCGGGTGAGCAGCAGCGGTTCCACGGCGGTCAGGTCGGGCGGGTCGGTGATGCCACCGATGACGGCCCGTCAGGCGCGGTTCGGTGCCGGCTCCGGTTCGGAAGGAAGCGTTACCGCGCGGCGGGGGAGCAGCAGCGGGGGAGCGGCGGCCGGGCCCTCCGTACGGTGTGCAGCAGGCGGTCGGGCGGGAAAGTCATCGGCGGTTCAGTGCACGGTCGGTGAGGGGGCCCGCGGATCCGGTGTACCGGGCGGGGTCGGTCAGTTCGGCCAGATCGAGACCGGCGAGCTCCGGCTCCTCGTCCAGGACGTCGAAGAGCACATCGGAGAGGTCGGTCGTCTCGGACCGGGCCCGGTCCGCCGCGCCCGCCAGGACGTCCTTGGCACGGGCCCGGCCGATGCGTTCGGCGAAGGCGGCGGCCAGCCGCTCCGAGACGATCAGACCGTCGGTGAGGTGGAGATTCTCCAGCATGGCGTACGGGACGATCCGCAGCCCCGCCGCGAGTTCGGCGCCGTCCCGCGCGGCGCCGCCGACGAGCCGCAGAAGATCGCGCAGCGGCTCCCACTCGGCGTGCCACGCCCCGGCGGGCCGCTCGTCCTCGGCGGTCAGCGAGCTGTACAGCGTGGCCGCCAGGCCGGGCGCCCGGCGGGCGGCGGCCGCGATCAGTGTGGCGCGCACGGGATTCGCCTTGTGCGGCATGGCGGACGAACCGCCGACCTGACCCTCCTCGACCTCGCCGATCTCGGTACGGGACAGCGTGAGCACATCGGCCGCTGTCTTGCCGAGCGCGCCCGCGGTGAAGGCGAGCGCCCCGGCGAGATCGGCGACCGGGGTGCGCAGGGTGTGCCAGGGCAACACCGGTTCCGCCAAGCCGAGTTCGCGTGCGTACGCGGCGACGAGGGCGAGTCCGTCCGCGCTCTTCTCCTCGAAGGAGAAGGCGGAGAAGGCGGCCAGGGTTCCCGCCGCACCTCCGAGTTGGGCGGGGAGGGAATCCCGTACGGAGGCCAGCCGGTCCCGCGCGTCGAGGATCAGCGCACGCCACCCGGCGGCCTTGAGCCCGAATGTGGTCGGCACGGCGTGCTGCGTGAGCGTACGGCCCGCCATCGGTGTGTCGCGGTGCGCGGCGGCGTGCCGCGCCAGCTCGTCCGCCGCCCGCACCAGATCGTCGAGCACCCCGGCCAGGGTGCGTGAGGCGACGAGCATCGCCGCAGTGTCCAGGATGTCCTGGCTGGTCGCACCCCGGTGCACATACGGCCGCACCTCCTCGGGCACCGCTGCTGTGAGGTCGGCGACCAGGGGGATGACGGGGTTGCCGCCGGAGCGCGCCCGGAGCGCCAGGTCCCGTACGTCGAAGCGGTCGGCGTCCGCCGCCTGCGTCACCGCCTGCCCGGCCTCCGCCGGGGCGAGCCCGCATGCGGACTGGGCGCGGGTCAGCGCCGCCTCGGCGTCGAGCATCGCCTGCAGGACGGCGCGGTCGCCGGTGCTGGACTCGGCGGGGGCGCCGGCCCGCCCGGGGGCGAGCAGGCCGGCATCGCTCTCGTACGTCACGTGAACTCCAGGAAGACCGTTTCGCCGACGCCCTGCAGGCGGATGTCGAACCGGTGGGTGTGCCGGTCCGTGGGCGTCGCGATCAGTGTGGCCCGGCGTTCCGCGTCCAGCGACTCCAGCAGCGGATCACCGGCCGGTACGGCGCCGTCCGCGGCCCGCAGGTAGATCCGGGTGTACAGGTGGTGGAGCAGCCCGCGGGCGAAGACGGCGACCGAGAGATACGGGACACCGCCCGGTGGCAGGGTCCGTACCGCCCACTGGCCGTCGGCGTCGGTCGGGACGCGGCCGAAGCCGGTGAATCCGACGCCGTCGCGGCCGATGACCCTGCCGGTGACCGGGTCGTGCCGCAGCGAGCCGGGGCGGCCGGTGCGCGAGCCGTCGGGGGCAGGCTGCCAGATCTCGATCAGCGCGTCGGGGACGGGGTCACCGTTGCCGTCGAGCACCAGTCCGTGCACGGTGATCGTGTCCGGATGGCCGAGCGGGGCGATGTCGCCGCCACCGGCGAACGGCAGCGCGTACCCGTAGAACGGGCCGACGGTCTGGGACGGGGTCGGGGCGTGGGTCATCAGTGGTGGCCTTCCTCGATCCAGGTGGCGGACGGCCCGTCGAGAACGATGTCCCAGCGGAAACCGAGCGACCACTCGGCGACCGAACGGTCGTGGTCGTACGTCGCGACGAGCCGCTCCCGGGCGGCCGGGTCGGTGACGGACTGGAGAATCGGGTCGTACGGGAAGATCGGGTCGCCCGGGAAGTACATCTGGGTGACCAGGCGCTGGGTGAACGCCGTCCCGAAGAGCGAGAAGTGGATGTGCGCGGGACGCCAGGCGTTGTCGTGGTTGCGCCACGGGTAGGCGCCGGGCTTGACGGTGGTGAAGCTGTAGCCGCCGTCGTCGGCGGTCAGACAGCGGCCGAACCCGGTGAAGTTGGGGTCCAGGGGCGCCGGGTGCTGGTCGAGCTGGTGCGCGTACCGCCCCGAGGCGTTGGCCTGCCACACCTCGACCAGCTGTCCGCGGACCGGGCGGCCCTCCCGGTCCAGGATCCGGCCGGAGACGGTGATGCGTTCACCGAGCGGCTCGCCCCGGTGCTGCCGGGTCAGATCGCTGTCGAGCGCGGTGACGTCCGTGACGCCGAAAGCGGGTCCGGACAGCTCGACGGCCTCGGGATCGGCCAGCGGGATGAGGGACCGGTGGGGGTGGCGATAGTGGCTGCTGCGGTACGGAGGGTAGTCGCGCGGCGGATGGTGCGCACCGGCGGGCGCGCCGGAGTTGACCTTGGCGACCTCGGCGTCGATGTCCCGCTGACTCAGCCCATCGGGCAGGGGATAGGTGGTCATGTCAGGATTTGGCATGTCGCGGCTCCGGAGACGGGTGGATTCCGAGGGGAACGAGGCGCGCCGGATGCCCAGGTCACGCGGCTTCGAGGGCGAACAGCGCGGTGAGCCCCCGGGGCGCGGGTGGCGCGGTGGAGTCGATCGTGTCGGCGGTGCGCGGCTCCCAGCCGGTGGCGCGCGCACCTGCTGCGTTGTGGCACCGGGTGCAGCTCGGTGAGGGCCGGCTCATCACTCTCTCCTCGAACCTATTGCTCAGTGCACTGAGTATTGTTGACGCGCCAGAAGCTATCCATGCTGGGGTAACAGGGTCAAGACCCTCAGTACACTGAATTCCTGTTGAGGGACGAAGCAGGGAGGGCGATGTCCGTGTCCGCGGTCGACTTGAGCAGGCACCCCGGGCATCTGGCCCGCCGCCTCCAGCAGGCGCACTACCTGCTGTGGAACACGATGGTCTCGGAAGAGACGACCTCTCCGCAGTTCGCCGTGCTCAATGCCCTGATCGCCGAGCCCGGCCTCGATCAGCGCACGGTGGGGGAGCGGGTCGGACTCGACCGCTCCACCATCGCCGAGGTCATCGGCAGGCTCTCGCGACGCGGGCTGCTGGACAAGGTGCGCGACCCGCAGGACGGCCGTCGCTCCCTGCTGCAGCTCACCGAGGACGGGGTGCGCACCCATCACAGGATCTCCCTGCGGGCGGCCAGGATGAACCAGGTCTTCCTCGGTCCGCTCTCGGCCGAGGAGCAGACTGTCTTCTTCGATCTGCTGCGCCGGGTCTCGGACGCGGCCGAGGGGCTCCGTAATCCTGAGGAGCCCCTCGGTGCCGGAACGTCCGGCCTCTGACGTCCCCGGCATACCCGGGGGCAGCCCTTACGGCCTCCCCCGCGACGGGGAGTGGGCTCCCGACGCCCTGCGACTGCTCTCCCGAGCTCTCGCCTTCGCTCGACAGGGAGGGGCTCCTTCGGTGTTGTCGTCGGTCAGCGACGCTCCGCGTCAGCTCCGTCCTCCGCCTTGCCATCGAAGCCGCATGACGCCGCTCGCCGATCCACTCCCTGTCGCGGGGGAGGGCCGTTAGCCCTCGTCGCCTGCCTGGTGGATCCCGAACACGGCTCCCTGCGGGTCGCGGACCACCGCGATCTGCCGGCCGCCCGGGAGGGTGGTCGGCGGCATCATGAGTTCACCGCCCGCCCCCTGCGCGGTGGCCGCGGTCGCGTCGACGTCCGCCACCGCGAAATAGGGCAGCCAGTTCGGCGGCGCCTCGGGCGGGAGCGTGTCGTCGCTCGCCAGCAGACCGCCGAAGTCGGCGCCGTCGACACCCCACTGGGGGTAGGTCTTCGACGCGGTGACTGTCCAGCCGAAGACCGCCGGGTAGAAGGCGAGTGCGGGATCGGCCTCGCGGGTGACGAGTTCGACCCAGCCGAGCGAGCCCGGAGCGTTCAGCAGCTCGGCGCCCGCGAAGGCGCGCCCCTGCCACAGCGAGAACACCGCGCCGGACGGGTCCGCGGCGACCGCGAATCTCCCCTGGTCGAAGACGTCCATCGGGCCGACCAGCAGTGAGCCGCCCGCCGAGGTCACCTTCTCCACCGTGGCGTCCACGTCCTCGGTGGCGAACGAAACCGTCCAGGCGGGTGGCCGGCCCGGCTGGTACACCGGGCTGAGGGCGGCGACGCGCGCAGCTCCGAGGTGCGCCATCGTGTAGCCGCCGGCCTCCTCGCGCGGATCGGTCTCGGACCGCCAGCCGAAGAGCGCCGCGTAGAACGATGTGGCCGCCGGGACGTCCGAGGTGCTCAGCTCGATCCAGCAGGGACCGCCGGGCACCGGTTCGGAGAGCTTCATTCCGTTCCCTCTGTTTCTCTTCCGGGGATGCGCGTGTGCGTGCGGGAGTCTCCTCGCAACCTACGACCGGCCGCGAAAGAGGGCCATCCGGGCGCCGGACCCGTGATCCGGGAGAAGTGTTTTACGGGTGTAATACCTGCTAAGGTGTTTGGGTGAGTGGTATGACCATGCGAACCCGGCAGCCCTCCGTCCGTAGACTCCCGCTGGCCCCCGCCCTGCGCCTGGCCCGCCCTTCGGACATGTGGTTCAAGCCCGCGCTGAGCGTGGTGGTCGCCTCCGCCGTGCCGGACCTGGTGCTCTTCGCCTTCGATCGGCTCGACCTCGTCATGTACGCGATGGCCGGTTCGCTCTGTGCGATGTACGGCCACAGCCTCCCGTACGCCCGCCGCGCCCGTGCCGTCGCCGGAGTCGTCCTCGGCATGCTCGTCGGCCTTGCGATCTCGCTGGTCACGGCCTCGCTCACCGACTCGACGACCGTACTGATCGCCGTCGGCGCGCTCCTCGCGGCCGGGCAGAAGGCGCTCTGCGACGCCACCCGCATCGGGCCTCCCGGGCACGTGATCTTCACGTTCGTCACCTCGGCCGCCCTCTTCGCCCCGCAGCAGCTCGGCCAGGTGCCCGGGCACCTCGCGCTCACCGTGGCGGCGGGCGCGGTCGCCTGGCTGGTCACCGTCAGTCCCGCCCTGGTCCGCCGGGAGGGCCCGGAGCGCCGCGCCACGGCCCGCGCGCTGAACGCCGCCGCCGCGTACGCCACCGACCCGGGACACCGCACCCGGCACGCCGCGGCCGCCGCCGTGCACGCCGGCTGGCAGACGCTGCTCGCTGCCGGGCGCCCCACCCCCGTACGCCGGGCGCTGGAACGGCTCCTCGTGCACGCCGAAGCCGCCCTCGCCGAAGCTGCTCTCGGGTCCCGCACCGCCGACCCCGACCGACTGCGTGCCTGGGCGGAGCAGACCCGGGCCCGCGGACCCGTCCCCACCCCGCCGCCCGCCCCCGGCACCGCTGAGGAGCTCTTCGGGATCGACGCCGAACGCGCCGCCCGGGGGACCGGCAGCCGCCGCGACGCCCGCCGGACACTGCTGCGCGCGCTCGCCCCCGGCTCCCCGCTGCTGCCCATCGCCGCCCGTACCCTCGTCGGCTGTGCCCTCGCCGGATACGTCTCCATGGCTCTCGGCGTGGGCCGCCCGTACTGGGCGATCGTCACCGCGGCCTCCATCTACCAGGCCAACGTCACGCTCTCCTGGAACCGAGCCCTGCAGCGCACCCTCGGCAACCTCCTCGGCGTGCTCGTCTTCGCCGCCGTCCTCCCCGTCACCCGGACGGGGCCGCTGGCGCTCATCGGCTGCTGCCTCTTCTTCAACTTCGCCGCCGAGGCACTGATCACCCGCAACTACTGGCTCGGCTCCATCGCCGTGACCCCGCTGGCCCTCCTCGTCATCGAGTTCGGCGGCACCCATCCGGCCGGTGAACTCATCGGCGACCGGGTCCTGGACACCGTCATCGGCGCCGCCGTCGGACTGCTCGCCGCCATGGCCGTCACCAATCGCCGGGCCGCCGGGCGCCTGGAACAGGCTCTTGCCGCCACCGACCGGGCCCGCGCCCATGCCGCACGGACCCTGGCCGCCCCGGCACCCGCACCCGCCGCACTCGACGCCGCGCGTCGCGCGCTGACGGGATCGCTCGTCGAGCTGCGCGAGGCGGGCGACACCGCGGCGGGCGAATGGTGGCAGCGCGCCCTGCCCGAGGAGCGGGTGCTCGCGGCGGAGCAGGCCGGACACCGTACGCTCGCGGCGACAGCAACACGGCAGGGGCTGATCGTCCCCGCCCAGGAGAACGGAGCGGTGTGACCGACGACATCGTCGCCTCGGTGGTACGGCAGTGGCAGGCCGTCAACCCGGAGCTGGACACCGGACCGATGGAACTCATCGGGCGCATCAACCGCTGCGCCGCCCTGCTCCAGCAGGCGGAGGACGCCCCGCTGCGCTCCGCCGGACTGAGCCGCGCCGAGTTCGACCTGCTCGGCGCGGTGCGCCGTACCAACCGTGAACTCACCCCCGGTGAACTGGCCAGGGAGACGTTCTCCTCCGGCGCCGCCGTCACCAAACGCCTCCGGGGCCTCCAGGAGCGCGGCCTGGTCGACCGCCGCAGCGACGCCCGGGACCGCCGCGTCGCGCACGTCCGTCTCACCGACGAGGGGCGCGCCCTGGTCGACCAGCTGCTGCCGCGGCAACTGGCGTACGAACGCACCGTACTGTCCGGTCTCGACGAACGGACCCGTGGCGAACTCAGCTCCCAGCTCAGCGAGTTGCTGGTCCAGCTGGAGGGACGCCTCGGCGGGGCCCGGCGCTGAACCACGCACCGGACCCCGCTCCGCGCGGGTGGACGACGACCGTCAGACGGCCTGCTCGGGCCGCCGGCACCCGCGGGTGCACGGCCGGGATCAGCGCACACCACCACGGCGGGCCGGCGCGAACTCGTTCACCGCCGGCGTCGTCAGAACGATCAGGACGTAGCGGTACGTCCTGTGGTGGGCGCCCGAAGACATGACCGGGGGGTGACGGCTCGGACCGCCGTATGGCCGCCGTCCACGACGAGTTCGGTGACGGTCACGGAGCGGGCCTCTTCGGAGGCGAGCTGGCGCCCCTCCCGGCAAGCTTTGCCCCGTTGCAAACATTGCCGGTCACGGCACTGGAGCACGCGGTACGCGATGTCCTGAGGGGAACCGCGGTGTCCCATCGGCGTGAAGTCCAGCATCCTTCGGGTGCAGGCGGCGGCCTCCGGGGGCGGGTCTGCGGAGAGCGACCTGCTGAACTCGGGTAATCGTCACTCCTTGCGCACGGCCGGAGGCGGTGCGTGCGAAAACTCGTGAGTGTATTACCGCGGGAACGCTCGCGCTGAGGGTTGGGTGAATGTGTCGAAGCGCTGTTTCGATCTGACTAAGCTCACGCGCAGTGAAGTCGAGTTGATATGAATTCGAGCGCTTGTTCCGTCGTGCCCTGCATATGCGTATGCATCCCGAATCAACCGCCAGAGGTCTTAGATGGCTCGTGTTGAATCACCCCCGATCCACCGAGAAATCCCCCTTGCCCGAGCCGCGTTGCTCCCCGTGCTTCTGGCGGCCGGCGCGACCGCCGCAGCCGCGGCGCTGGTCTCCGGGGCCGCCCGGATGCCAGTCGTCGGGTGCGGTGCGGTCGCCACCGTCGTGATCGCCTCGTTCGCCGTCGCGCTGGCCCGCCGCGCCCGCGCGATGCGCAGGCAGCGCGCGGAGTACGAGCAGCGCCTCGCCGTCCTGGAGCGCCGCCTCGCCACCCATGACGAAGAGACCGTCCGGATCAACAAGGAGCTCCTCCCGGCCGCGATCCACCGGCTCCGCGTGGGCAACTCGCCCGACGAGGTGCTGCGCGACGTCGTCGACGCCGATGAGGTCTACCGCGACCTTCCCGACGCCCAACGCGCCCTCGTCCGCACGGTGCTGAACATCATCGACAACGAAGAGGCGATGCGGGACTCCGCGCAGCGCGCCTTCGTCAACGTCGCCCGGCGCGTCCAGGCGATCGTCCACCGGCAGGCCAGCGAGCTTCGGGAGATGGAGGAGCACCACGGGCGCAACCCCGATGTCTTCGACGACTTGCTCCGCATCGACCACGGCACCGCGCTGATCGGCCGGCTCGCCGACTCCATCGCGGTACTCGGGGGCGCCCGCCCCAGCCGTCAATGGCCCAAGCCCGTGCCGCTGTTCAGCGTGTTGCGCGGTGCCATGTCCCGGATCCTCGAATATCCGCGCGTCGACCTGCACTCGATTGCCAAGGTCGCCATCGTCGGCACCGCCGTCGAACCGCTCATCCACGCCTGCGCAGAACTCCTCGACAACGCCACCCGCTACTCGCCGCCGCAGACCCGTGTGCACGTCACCGCGGTCGAGGTTCAGACCGGCATCGCGATCGAGATCGAGGACGGCGGCGTCAGTCTCAGCGAGGAGGCCCGTGCGCGGGCCGAGAACATGCTCGCCCGGGCCCAGGCCGGGTCCAACATGAACGACCTCGGCGAGTCCCCCCGGCTCGGCATGGCCGTCGTCGGCAGGCTCTCCCGGATGTACGACCTTCAGGTCTCGCTGCGACAGTCCGCGTACGGCGGCGTCCGCGCCGTACTCGTCGTGCCCCGTGCCATGATCACCACCGGTCCCGCCCCGGGTATCGCCCACGGCATCGGCGCCACGTCGAGGCCCACCAGCGACATCGACCTGGCGGGCATGAAACATGTCGTCCCACCGCGCAGCAAACGCCGCAAGCCTCTCGCGGTGGAATCCCGCCCGGCCACCGGACCGGTCGCCTCCGACTCCCGGCCGGTGGCCGCGTCGTCGGCCATGGGCGACGACGCCCCCGTGGTGACGGAGTGGACTGCGGGAGGACTCCCGCAGCGTCGCAGCCGCGGCCGCGCGCCGCTGGGCTCGCACAATCTCCCCGTGCATCCCGCCGCCCCGCCCTCGGGACAGCGCAACCTTCACCCCAACGGGAGCGGCAGCGGCAGGGAGCAGCCCCCCGGGCTCTGGCTCGAGGCCTTCACCAACGCCGTCAACGGCGTGCCGCAGGAACCGAAGACCGGCGAAGACACCGATGACGCGTGGGACAAGGGAGACCTGAAGTGATCCAGCAGCGGGGGAATATGGACTGGATGCTCAAGGAACTGGCCGACGACGTTCCGGACATCCATCAGATCGTCGTGCTCTCCGCGGACGGTCTGCGCATCGCCCAGCACGGTGGTGACCCCGATGTCGCCGACCGCCTGGCGGCCGCCTGCGCCGGACTGCAGAGCCTGGCGGCCGCAGTCGCCTCCGAAATCCCTTACAGCGACGGCCTGATGCGGCTCGTTGTCATCGAAGTCACCGGCGGATTCTTCTACTTGATGGCTGCGGGGACCGGTGCGTATCTCGCCGTCCTCGCCGGAGAGACGGTGGACGCGGGACTCGTCGGAGCACGGATGCGCGACATGGTCGCCCGGATCGGTGCGCATCTCACGAGCCCGCCGCGCCATGACGGGCAGGCCGGATGAGTTCTCTCCGACGAGCACGCCGGGAGACCGATCCGGTGCTGAGCGACCCGGAGCGGCTGTACGTCATCACCGGCGATCCCGACGGTGGCGAGCGGGCGGCGCTCGACCTGGTCACGATGGTCGTTGCGAAGGAGCAGCCGACGCCGACGGTCCAGCCCGAGCAGGCCGTGATCCTGTGGCTCTGCCAGGCGCCGTTATCCGTCGCCGAGATCTCGGCCTACCTCAGCCTGCCGTTCAGCGTGGTGACCTCGCTCCTCACCGAACTTCTCGCGGGCGAACTGATCGAATCGCGCGCGCCCATCGTCCGCGCCACTCTCCCGGACAGGTCCCTTCTCGAAGCGGTGATGCATGGACTTCAGAAACTCTGACACGATCACCGGCCCCAGGGCCGAGGACATCCTTCCGACCACGGCCACGGCCGCCGTGAAGGTGGTCATCGTCGGCGGGTTCGGGGTCGGCAAGACGACCATGGTCGGTTCCGTCAGCGAGATCCGGCCCCTCACCACCGAAGAGACCATGACCCAGGCCGGGGTCGGCGTGGACGACAACGTCGGAGTGGAGAGCAAGACCGCCACCACGGTCGCCATGGACTTCGGCCGGATCAGCATCAGCGAGGAACTGATCCTCTACCTCTTCGGCACCCCGGGACAGGAGCGCTTCTGGTTTTTGTGGAACGGTCTCTTCGAGGGCGCTCTCGGCGCCGTCGTCCTCATCGACACCCGGCGTCTCGAGGTCAGCTTCGACGTGATCGGACGCCTGGAAGAACGCGGCGTGCCGTTCGTCGTCGCCATCAACACCTTCCCGGACGCCCCGAAGCACCCCGTCGAGGCGTTGCGCAGCGCACTGGACCTGCCGGACGAGGTGCCGATGATCGACTGCGACGTCAGACTGCGCGGCTCCAGCCGCGACGTGCTGATGACCCTGATGCGCTATCTGCACAGCCTGGCCGTCCCACTTGCCTGACCACCCCCGCTCGAACGCCGTCTGATCATTCGCACTGATCCTTGGAAGCCTGATCCCTGGAGCGATCGTGACAACCCCTTTCCACCACGAGCCCGGAGCGGCCGCGGGGCCGATTCCGCCCCCCGAATGCCCGGCGCATGGACTCGGCGTCGGACCCGGCGGGCTGCGCCGGTTCTACGGCCCCGAGGCCGAGCGGGACCCGGCAGGGCTGTACGACAAGCTGCGCGCCGAACACGGCACGGTGGCGCCGATCCTGCTGCACGGAGATGTCCCCGCCTGGCTGGTGCTCGGGCACAGCGAGAACCTGCACATGACCCGCACTCCCTCGCAGTTCTCCCGCGACTCCCGGCGCTGGCGGGCCCTGCAGGACGGCAGCGTCGCCCCCGACCACCCGCTGGCCCCGATCTTCACCTGGCAGCCGGTCTGTGTCTTCGCCGACGGCGCCACCCACGAGCGCCAGCGCGGCGCGGTCACCGACAGCATGGCGCGCATCGACCACCGCGGCGTCCGCCGACAGATCAACCGCTACAGCAACCGGCTCGTCAACGAGTTCTGCCAGGACGGGCGTGTCGACCTGGTCGGTCAGTTCGCCGAGTGGCTGCCGATGATGGTGATGTGCGAGATTCTCGGCATGCCCGAGGAGTGCAACGACCGGATGGTGCAGGCCGCCCGTGACATGACCCGGGGCACGGCGACCGCCGTCGCGAGCAACACGTATGTGGTCGCCGCACTGAACCGGCTCGTCCGGCGTCGTCGGACCGCACCCGCCGACGACTTCGCCACCTGGCTCGTCGAGCATCCCGCGGGCATGACCGACACCGAGGTCACCGAGCATCTGCGACTGATCCTCATCGCCGCGTACGAGGCGACCGCCAACCTCATCGCCAATGTGCTGAGGATGGTCCTCACCGACCCGCGGTTCCGGGCCAGGCTCAGCGGCGGCCACATGACGGTGCCGGAGGCGGTCGAACAGACGCTGTGGGACGAGCCGCCGTTCACCGCGGTCTTCGGTCGCTGGGCGGTCGGCGACACGGAGTTGGGCGGGCAGCGGATCAAGGCGGGCGACGCGCTGATCGTCGGCATCGCACCCGCCAATACGGACCCGGTGGTTCGGCCCGATCTGGCCGCCGACATGGAAGGCAACCGCGCGCACCTGGCGTTCAGTAGCGGACCGCACGAGTGCCCCGGGCAGGACATCGGACGGGCGATCGCGGATGCCGGCGTCGACGCCCTGCTGATGCGGCTACCCGACCTCGAACTTGCCGTCGAGGAAAGCGAGTTGAATTGGATCGGGAACATCATGTCCCGGCATCTGCTGGAGTTGCCGGCCGGCTTCGCGCCGCGTTCGCCGGAGGACGACGAGCTGCCGTCGACGGGGCGGCGCAGACCGCCGCGTGACGACGGGGAGGTGCAGTCGCCGGTCCCGCACACGACGCCCGCGCCCGTTCCGGCGGGGCTGGCTGCGCAGTCCGGGCAGAGCCACGCCGGCGGCGAGTGGACCGATACATCGCCCCGTGGTGCGTCCGCCGGGCGGATCCCGCAGCAGCGCAGGCCGGCCGCACCGGCACGGGTGTGGCGTGCGGTGACACGGTGGTGGAGCGGCGACTGACCGGGCCGTCCACGTGACGACATACGACGGTCCGGTGGCCCGGGGCCCTTGGCTCCGGGCCACCGGTCTGCGCGATGCCGCCGTGGTGGCGGGTACGGCGCGGGCACAAGGTCCCCCGTACCATGCGGAAGCGTGAAGCTGACAATTCTGGGCGGCGGCGGATTCCGGGTCCCACTCGTGTACGGGGCGCTGCTCGCCGACCATGCCGAGGGCCGTGTCACCGCTGTCACCCTGTACGACACGGACTCCGACCGGCTCACTGCTATTGCCCGCGTCCTCGCCGATCAGGCCGAAGGGGTGCCGGACGCACCCGCCGTCCTTGCCACGACCGAGCTCGACGAGGCACTGCGCGGCGCCGACTTCATCTTCTCCGCCATCCGGGTCGGCGGTCTCGACGGACGTGCCGCCGACGAAAGGGTGGCCCTCGACGAAGGCGTGCTCGGGCAGGAGACGGTCGGCGCGGGCGGCATCGCCTACGGACTGCGCACCGTCCCCGTCGCCGTCGACCTCGCCCGGCGCATCGCCCGGCTCGCCCCGCACGCCTGGGTCATCAACTTCACCAACCCGGCGGGTCTGGTCACGGAGGCGATGTCCCGCCACCTCGGCGACCGGGTCATCGGCATCTGCGACTCCCCGGTGGGCCTGGGCCACCGGATCGCCCGGACGCTCGGCGTCGACCCCGAGCGGGCCCGGATCGACTATGCCGGCCTCAACCACCTGGGCTGGGTCCGCGGGCTGCACGTCGACGGCCGCGACGAACTGCCGCGCCTGCTCGCCGACCCGCGCCTGCTCGGTTCGTTCGAGGAGGGAAAGCTCTTCGGTACCGACTGGCTGCAGTCACTCGGTGCGATCCCCAACGAGTACCTGCACTACTACTACTTCAACCGGGAAGCCGTCCGCGCCTACCAGGATGCGGAACAGACCCGTGGCGCCTTCCTCCGCGATCAGCAGGAGGGCTTCTACGCCCGGATGAAGGACCCGGCCGCTCCTGCCTTCCCGTCCTGGGACCGGACCCGCGCCGAGCGCGAGGCCACCTATATGTCGGAGAACAGAGAGGTTGCCGGGGTCGGCGAGCGCGACGAGAGCGATCTGGAGTCCGGTGGGTACGAGCAGGTGGCCCTCGCACTCATGCGGGCCGTCGCGCGTGACGAACGGACCTCGCTCATCCTCAATGTCCGTAACCGCACCACGCTCTCCGTGCTCGACGCCGATGCCGTCATCGAAGTGCCGTGCCTCGTCGACGCGAACGGCGCCCGTCCCGTCAGCGTCGACCCCCTGCCGTACCACGCCGTCGGACTGGTCACTGCGGTCAAGGCCGTCGAACGTGCCGTTCTGGACGCGGCCGCGAGCGGCTCACGCGCGACCGCCGTGCAGGCCTTCGCACTGCACCCCCTCGTCGACTCGGTCTCGGTCGCCCGCCGGCTGGTCGACGGGTACACGAAGGTCCATCCCGGACTCGCCTACCTGAACCTGCCTTGAGGCCCGGCCCCCGCCTCCTGGTAAGGGGTGCTCGGCGACCTGGCGGCACGGCGCGGCCGGGTCTCGGGTTCGGTCGCACGCGCGGGTACGGCGGTGATCACCGCGACCGTTCCGCTGGCCGAATTGTTCGGCTACGCGACCCGGTTGCGCAGCCGGACCCAGGGCCGGGGGACTTTCACCACCCGTCCCACCGGCTTCGCCCCGGCGCCCGGCGAGGCGCCCGACGGGATTGCGTCCCGGTGACGCAACGGCCGGC
>NZ_JBEZKL010000107.1:0-25183 GCF_040704695.1 Streptomyces sp. NPDC048411 | reverse complement strand
GCCCTGGAGCCGCTGCGCACGGCGATCAAGGCGAGCGGGGCGACGGTCGGCAAGGGGGTGCTTGACCCCTTCCTGGACCGGGCGCGGCCGGACGGACGGCGGCAGCCCTTCCACGTCCCCGGGCCCCGGCCCGGGCCCCGGCGGCGGCACGGCCGGCCGTACGGGCGGACCGATCGGCCCCACCACCGTCGGCGCACCGTGAATCCCGTCCCTCGCCGGATCCGGATACGGACGCAGATACGGATTGGTCTCGTCGTGCGACGGCCGGTACACCGGCGACGGCGTGTACGGTCCTGGTCCCCCATCGTCACCGCTGCCTCCGCCGCCGGCCGGCCCCGCCCCCGACGGAACCGCCCCCGCCAACCAGGCCACCGCCGCCCCCACCGCACCCGCGCCCGCACCCCACATCGCACCCAGCAGGGCAGCCGTCCCCGTCCGCCCGTGCAGCTCGATCCCGGCGCCGAACGCGTCGAAGCCCAGCACCGAAAGCGACGCATCCGCGGACACCTGCGTCAGCCACACCAGGAGCGCCAGCGCCGACGCTGTTACGCCTGCGAGCCGCACGGCACACCGCCCCACGAACCCGGCCGCGGACAGTTCCCCCCGGGGCGTGCGGGTCGCGGCCAGCACCCCCGCGTACAGCATCATCACCGCGGCGGCGACCGCCAGCAGCCAGACCCGGCCGTCCAGCCCGGCCAGCCGCCCGACCGTCACCGGCTCGTCGGCGGACACCCGTAACAGCTCGTCCAGCGGATCGGGCAGCACCTTGGCCAGCTCACCGGTCGCCCGACCGTCCCACGGCACGAAGAGGCCGATCGGCACCCCGAGCCACGCCCCGTTCGGCGCCCCCAGCAGCGCGGCGCCCGCGATCCGTTTCGGGTGGGCGTCGCCGACCGCCGCGTACGCCGCGGCCGCGCACCCGGCGACCACCGCGACCAGTAGCACCGACACGACCGCGGAAGCCGCAGGCCGCACCGTCCGGTCCACCCATGCCAGCGCGGACGGCAACGGGGTGCGGCGCGAGGCCAGCAGGGCGATGACCAGCACTCCGAGAACCCAACACGCCCCACCCGCAAGGGAGCTGGACGAGTCGACGGTGAACCCGACCCGCGCGTGCGCCCGTGCGAGATCCGCCAGCCGGTCCGGCATCAGCCCGCCCAGATCACCGAGCCCACCGGGCAGACCGCCACCCCCTCCCGCCCCTGGCACCCCGTCCAGCCCCAGCGCCCCGCCGTCGATCGTCACGACATCGTGGCCCGCCCAGGCGAGCCCGCCGAGCACGGCGACGAACATGACCGCCACCATCCCCGCACGGAACGCGAGTTCGGCACCGGAGAGGACCGCTCCCACCCCGCGCAGCGACCGCAGGAAGAAGAGGGAGAGCAGCAGTGCACCGACCAGCCCCACCCCGAGCGGTGTGACGGCGAGAGCGGTGTGCGCCTCGGCGTCGTCCAGCCCGAACGCCTCGACATTGCCCGACGGAGAGACCGATCCACCCGCTCCCAGCACCACGACGGCCGCCGTCATCGGTCCCAGCGCCCCGGCCGAGTCGGCCCCGAGCAGGTGCAGCCCGAGGGCCGCCGTCCCCGCCATCCCGGCCATCGCCCAGCTGACCGAGGCGACGGACGCCAACACCACGTCCCCCCACGGGATACGCCTCGTACTGCCGCCGCCCCCGTGTGCGTACCCCGCCATCTGGCCCCCCTCAATCAGCGCCGAGATGCCCTGAGTTGACCTGGTCACTCATGATCCGTACGCACTCGTGGGCACTTACCACTCTCCGAGCCTGTTTCTCCCTTGTCAACGGTGCGTCGCAGCAGGTCTCGATTCGGCCCTGACCCCGCCCGACTTTCGTACAGGTGACTGCTCCTGGAATAGTTCCCCACGATGTTCAGCATCCCTAGACTCCCTGTGATGGGGGTCACTCGGGGGACAACTAGTGGGGCGCGGAGTGCCGGAACTCGTACTGGAATTGAACGGAAGGACCTGGACGCTCGATCCGTCCAGGCCGTACACCCTCGGTCGCGATCCACAGGGCGACCTGACGATCGACGACGCCAGGGTTTCGTGGCGGCATGCCACGATCAGCTGGGCGGGCCGGAGTTGGTTCATCGAGGACCACGGTTCCACCAACGGCACCTATGTGCAGGGCCGGCGAATCCACCAGATGGAAATCGGGCCGGGCTCGGCCGTGCACCTGGGCAACGCCACTGACGGACCGAGGCTGAGCTTCAGCGGCGCCGCCGCGGCCGCCGATGTGTACAGCGGTCAGGGCGCGGGCGCACAGCAGGCCCCCGCTCAGCAGCCCCAGCAGGGCGGCGCGGGCCGGCCGGGCCAGCAGCAGGACCCCGCAGCGCACCAGCAGCAGGCCTGGCAGCAGCAGGGCGCGCCGCAGCAGCCTCATGTCCCGCACCAGCAGGGCGCGGCGAGGCCGCCCGCCGCGGGCGGACCCGGTGGTGCCGCGGGGGCTCCGCCGGTCTACGGAGACCGCAGTCCGACGACGTTCCACCAGGTGGCTCTGGGCAGGGTCATGCGCATCGGTCGTGCGCTGGAGAACGAACTCGTCGTCTCCGACCTCCAGGTCTCTCGCCACCACGCCGAGTTCCACGCGACACCCGACGGCCGCTTCGAGATCCGCGATCTCGGTTCGCACAACGGCACGTACGTCAACGGTCAGCCGCTCCAGAAGTCCGGCTCCACGCTGATCGGCCCGAACGACATCGTCGGTGTCGGTCACTCGACCTTCCGCCTGGTCGGCGACCGGCTGGAAGAGTTCGTCGACACCGGTGAGGTTTCCTTCTCCGCCCGCCACCTGACGGTGACGGTCGACGGCGGGAAGCAGATCCTCAAGGACGTCTCGTTCGGTGTCCCGGAGAAGTCGCTGATCGCGGTCATCGGCCCCTCGGGCTCCGGTAAGTCCACCCTCCTCAAGGCGCTCACCGGCTACCGGCCCGCCAACCAGGGTGACGTCCTCTACGACAACCGGAACCTGTACAAGCAGTTCGCCGAGCTGCGCCAGCGCATCGGTCTGGTCCCGCAGGACGACATCCTGCACAAGGAACTCACTGTCACCAGGGCCCTCAAGTACGCGGCCAAGCTCCGCTTCCCCGCGGACACCACCGAGGCCGAGCGCCAGTCCCGGATCCACGAGGTCCTCGCCGAGCTCAAGCTCGACATCCACAAGGACAAGAAGGTCACCTCGCTCTCCGGTGGCCAGCGCAAGCGTGTCTCGGTCGCCCTGGAGCTGCTCACCAAGCCGTCGCTGATCTTCCTGGACGAGCCGACCTCCGGCCTCGACCCGGGCATGGACCGCGACGTCATGCAGCTGCTGCGCGGTCTCGCCGACGACGGCCGTACGGTCCTCGTCGTCACGCACTCCGTCGCCGAGCTGGCGCTCTGCGACAAGCTGCTCGTCATGGCGCCCGGCGGTTCCGTCGCCTACTTCGGTCCGCCGGAGGAAGCGCTCAACTTCTTCGGCTACACGACCTGGGCCGACGTCTTCTCCGCCTTCGAGAACTACCGCGACTACGACTGGGCCGGCCGCTGGCGCGGTTCGCAGCACTACCAGATGTACGCCGCGGACATCGACGCCGTCGCCGCACAGTCCGTACACATGCCGCCCCCGCAGCAGATGCGCCCGCCGAAGCCGCAGGGCTGGGGGACGCAGCTGTGGACGCTGATGCGCAGGTACGTGTCGGTGATCGCGTCCGACAAGGGCTTCATGGGTCTGATGGTGATCCTGCCCGCGGTGCTCGGTGTCGTCAGCGTGGTCATCCCGGCCGACTTCGGCCTGGCCCCGCCGAAGCCGCCGTCCCGGTTCAACGGAGATGCCGGAACGATCATGCTGATCCTCGCGGTCGGCATGTGCTTCTCCGGTGCGGCCAACTCCGTACGAGAACTGATCAAGGAACGCGTCATCTATGAACGGGAACGGGCCACCGGCCTCTCCCGCTCCGCCTATCTGATGTCCAAAGTGATCGTCCTCGGCGTGATCACGGCCATCCAGGGTGTCATCATCTGCGGCATCGGCTTCGCCACCCGTGATCTGCCCGAAGAGGGTCTGATCATGCCGCCGGCCGTCGAGCTCTGCGTGACGATCATCGCGCTCGGCTTCACCTCGATGATGTTCGGTCTGGTGATCTCCTCGCTGGTGAAGACCTCCGAGAAGACCATGCCGCTGCTGGTCATGTTCGCGATCGTCCAGGTCGTCTTCACCGGCATCCTCTTCCAGGTGTACGGATCGCCCGGCCTGGAGCAGTTCGCCTGGCTGATGCCCTCCCGCTGGGCCATCGCGGGCGCGGGCTCGACGCTCGACCTGGCGCACCTGATGCCGCCGTGGGACCAGAAGAACCCGACCGACCTCGACCCGCTGTGGGAGCACACGGCCGGTCAGTGGGGGATGAACATCTCGGTGCTGCTGTTCCTCGGCATCATCTGCGGCTTCGCGGTCGCGCGACTGCTGCGCCGCCATGAGCCCGAGGTCATGCGCAAGTAGACGTGGGCACCGCGCACACGGAACGCCGAAGGGCGGCACCCGATCCGGGGTGCCGCCCTTCGGCGTATGCGTGTGCGCGGTGCCGTGCCGCGGGTCGGTCAGTACGCGCTGTTGACGTTGTCGATCGAGCCGTACCGGTCGGCGGCGTAGTTGGCCGCGGCGGTGATGTTGGCGACCGGGTCGTAGATGTTCATCGAAGTACCGGAGACGTGGTACGCGTTGAACGTCGGCTGGATGACCTGCAGCAGACCCTTGGACGGAATGCCGTTCTGGGCGTTGATGTCCCAGCCGTTGATCGCGTTCGGGTTGCCGGTGGACTCCCGCATGATGTTGCGGTGCAGACCGTCGTACGAACCCGGGATGCCCTTGGCCTTCATGATGGCCAGCGCCTCGGAGATCCAGCCGTCCAGATTATTGGCGTAGACCGGAGTACGGGCCTCGGAGCGCGTGGTGACCTCGGTGGACCGCTTCGCGGCATCTTCCTTGGCCTTCGCGGCGGCCTCGGCCTCCGCCTTCGCGGCATCTTCCTTGGCCTTGGCGGCGGCCTCGGCCTTCGCCTTGGCGGCGGCCTGCTTCGCCCGGACCTCGTCAGCGGCCTTCACCAGCTGCTCGGCGGTGGAGTGCTGCTCGATGAGGCTGGCCTGGATGACCTTGGCCTGCGGGGCACCGGCGTCGAGGCTGAAGGCCACCGGAGCGGCGGAAGCGGCCTGCGGCTCGGTCTGCGGCTTGGCCGGAGTCTCGGCGTGGGCCGGGACGAGGGAGAGTGAGAGAGCGGCGACGACGACGGCGGAGACGCCCGCCGCGGAGAGCCTCTGGGTCTTGTTCAGGCAGCGAATACGGCTGGTGATGCTGGACGCGGACATTCAGTCGTACCTCTTCGAATCGCTGGAGTCCTCACGGAGGACGAGACGGAAGCGACTGTTCGCATCTCCGTCGGGGACGAGGGCAATTCTTAGCGGCAGCAAAATCTCGTGGCAAAGGTGTGACGTACGAAGCCGGTTAGTGGATCAGGGGCGCGCTCGAACGGGACGGTCCGCGCTCATAACCGCCCATGTAGCCCTTATGTATCCACTAGCCGGCTTCGTAAGTGACGTGGGTCCTATGCGCGGCCTCACATCGGCCGCGTAACAACTTCACCAATCGTTGCTTCGGCAATTCGGAGCGTGAGACTCCGGTTCAGGGAGCAGGAGATGTATGTCTCCGAACTCATGCCAGAGGTACCGGTGCCGCAGTGCCTCCGGGTATGCGCACTGCAGCGCGGCCCGCCCCGCGACCGCCTCCGGCATCAGCAGATGCGAGGCCTCCGGCTCGTGCAGCCCGGTCAGCAGCCCGTCCACCGCCCGCACCCCGCGCTGCGGCGTCACCACCAGATCCGTCCAGCCGGCCGCCGGCCGCACCACCCCGTCCGCGCCCGCCGACGACTCCAGCGCCCGCACCGCCGTCGTACCGACCGCGATCACCCGCCCGCCCGTCGCCCGCGCCGCGTTGACCAGCCAGGCCGTCCGTCCGCGGCACCTCGAAGCGCTCCGGGTACGGTGGCTCGTACCCCTCGGCCGACGCCACCCCGGTATGCAGCGTCAGCGGCGCGAACTGCACCCCGCGACGCACCAGCGCGGCCACCATCCGCGGCGTGAACGGCCTCGCCGCGCTCGGCATCTCCGCCGAACCGCTCCCGTCGGGGGCCTCCACCACGAACACCGTCTGATACGCGGACAACGGCTGGTCCCGCTCCGTATACCCGTAACGGATCGGCCGCCCGTACCGCCGCAGCAGCCCCGGCACCTCCGTCGACACTCGCGCCCACCACAACCTGGCGCCCGCCGCCGCACCACCCAGCGGCTCCTGCAGCACCAGCCGCGAGCCGCCCGGCAGCTGGACGACCGTCCCCGTCGGCCCGCCGCGGCGCTGCACCGTCGCCCCCGTCCCGTCGGGGTCGCGCAGCTCCACCGCCCAGCGCCCGTCCCCACCCCGCGTCGAGAAGTGCACGACCACCCGCGTACCGCCGGCCCGCCCGTTCACCGCGGCGGGCAGCGTCGCAGACGTATTGACAACGAGCACGTCCCCGGCCCGCAGCAGCCCCGGCAGCTCCCGGAACACATGGTGCGACACCTCCCGACCCCGCGACATCAGCATCCGTACGTCATCACGCGCCACGCCGCGCTGCTCCGCCGGTACCCGGGCCGAGAGGTCCGGGGGCACCGTCAACGCGTCCAGGGCGGTCACCGCTCCACCCCTGTCTCTGTCAGCGCAGGTGCCGCATACCGCCCGCTCGCCGGCCGACGCTCCAGCAGCCGCAGGAACGCGGGCACCACGCTCTCCGGATGCGGCCGCGGATCCTCGTCCTCCGGCACCGCCGCCGCATAGAGATCGGTCTGCATGTCGCCCGGATCGACCGCCCACACGCGCAGCCCCGGCTCCTCCACCCCCAGCACCGCGGCCAGCTGGTCTCACCACCACGACCGCGCCCGCCGCCGACGCCCGCAGCAGCGGCAGCGTCCCCTGCACCAGACCGAGCGCCGCCACCACATTGGTCTCCAGTGCCTGCCGGAGCCCGCCCAGCGACAGCGCGTCGAGCCGCACGAGCGGCTCCGCACCCAGCGCACTCGCATTGCTCACCAGCAGATCGAGCCCGCCGAGTTCACCGGCGGCGGCCACCAGTGCCCCGCGGTGAGCGGCATCCGTGACGTCCCCGGGTACGGCCGCCACCCGCGCCCCGCACGCCGCCAACTCCTTCGCCGTCTCCTCCAGCACGCTCGCGGTCCTGGCGCCCAGCACCAGATCCCAGCCCCGCTGAGCGAGTGCGGCCGCCAGCGCACGCCCCAGTCCCTTCGAAGCGCCCGTGATCATCGCGACAGGCATGCCAACCGTCCCCTTGCCACCTGGGCGATCACCGATGGACCTCGGCACCCTCAACGTAGGAACGTCGCCCTGCCCCGCGCCTCGTCCGCGAGCCGCACCCCCGCAAGGCACTTCGGCCTAGGGCCGACGCCCTAGGTACCGGCCGTCCACAGGCCGATACGGAACCCTCACCCCCGCCGGTACGGTGAGGTCATGAGCCACAGCCCACCGTCGGGCCTCGCAGCGGTGAGTGCCGCGCTGCTCGCCATGAGCCGGCACCTCGAAGTGCGTGATGTCCTGAAGACCATCGTCGCCTCGGCCCGCGAACTGCTGGACGCCGAGTACGCGGCCCTGGGCGTCCCCGACGACCACGGCGGCTTCGCCCAGTTCGTCGTCGACGGTGTCAGCGACGAGCAGTGGAAGGCCATTGGTCCGCTGCCCCGGCAGCACGGCATTCTCGCCGCGATGCTCCACGAGGCGAAGCCGGAGCGCCTCGCCGACGTCCGCAAGGACCCCCGCTTCGAGGGCTGGCCGGCCGCCCACCCGGACATGTCCGACTTCCTGGGCCTGCCCATCAGGGACGGCGACGAGATCATCGGCGCGCTCTTCCTCGCCAACAAGCGCTGCCCCAAACCTCAGGGCGGCTGCGGCTTCACCGCGCAGGACGGAGAGCTGTTGTCGATCCTCGCCCAGCACGCGGCGATCGCCCTCACCAATGCCCGGCTGTACGAGCGCAGCCGCGAGCTCACCATCGCCGAGGAGCGCTCCCGCCTCGCCCACGAGCTGCACGACGCGGTCAGCCAGAAGTTGTTCTCCCTGCGGCTGACCGCCCAGGCAGCCGCCGCCCTCGTCGACCGCGACCCGGCCCGCGCCAAGGGCGAGCTCCAGCAGGTCGCCACGCTGGCCGCGGAGGCAGCGGACGAGCTGCGCGCCGCCGTCGTCGAACTGCGCCCCGCAGGGCTCGACGAGGACGGCCTGATCGCCACGCTCCGCACCCAGGTCCAGGTCCTGGACCGCGCCCACACCGCCAAGGTCACCTTCGAGAGCATCGGTGTACGAGCCCTGCCCGCCGCCCAGGAGGAGGCGCTGCTCCGGGTCTCCCAGGAGGCCCTGCACAACGCGCTGCGACACTCGGGCGCCGAGCAGGTCTGCGTCACGCTCACCCGTCGTGGCAGCGGCACGGTGCTGCGGATCATGGACGACGGCAGCGGATTCGAGCCCACGGCGACACGGCAGGCGGGCCGCCATCTGGGTCTGGTGTCGATGCGGGACCGCGCGAGCGGTGTCGGCGGCAGGCTCACCGTTGAATCGGCGCCCGGCAAGGGCACCACGATCGAGATGGAGGTCCCCGGTGGCTGACAAGATCATCAGGGTGCTGCTGGTCGACGACCACCAGGTGGTCCGCCGCGGTCTGCGTACGTTCCTGGAGATCCAGGACGACATAGAGGTCGTCGGCGAGGCGGCCGACGGCGCCGAAGGAGTCGCCCGCTCCGAGGAGCTCCGCCCCGACGTGGTGCTGATGGACATCAAGATGCCGGGCACCGACGGCATCGAGGCGCTCCGCAAGCTCCGCGGACTGGACAACCCGGCCAAGGTGCTGATCGTCACCAGCTTCACCGAGCAGCGGACGGTGGTCCCGGCCCTGCGTGCCGGCGCCTCCGGTTACGTGTACAAGGACGTCGACCCGGAAGCGCTGGCCGGCGCCATCCGCTCGGTCCATGCGGGCCATGTCCTGCTCCAGCCGGAGGTCGCCGGGGCTCTCCTCGCCCAGGACGACACAGGCTCCGGGACCGGCCGGGGGAGCACCCTCACCGAGCGGGAGCGGGAGGTTCTCGGCCTGATCGCCGACGGCCGCTCCAACCGCGAGATCGCGCGGGCCCTGGTTCTCTCCGAAAAGACCGTCAAGACACACGTCTCGAACATCTTGATGAAGCTGGATCTGGCGGACCGCACCCAGGCGGCGCTCTGGGCCGTCCGCCACGGGGTGGCGGGCTGATCGGCGCCGGAGCCGAACGGTTCCCTCCGGACTGAGATTCATACTGTCGGGTGTATGTCACCCGTACGGCGCATCCTGTCGGGTCCGAGGGCGTTCTCCATGGCGTGCTGCGGCGGCCGGCCGCAGCGACGCGAGGAGGATCCTGAAGTGAAGAACCTGAAGAAGGCCGCCGCCGTCACCATGATCGCCGGTGGCATCATCGCCGCAGGCGCCGGCGCGGCCTCCGCCACCGGTCACGGCGCGGGCGCCCACGGTGTGGCGACCCACTCCCCGGGCGTGGTCAGTGGCAACGTCATCCAGGTCCCGGTCCACGTCCCGGTGAACGTGGTCGGCAACACGGTGAACGTGATCGGCCTGCTCAACCCGGCCTTCGGCAACGTCGGCCACAACGGCTGACCACCCCGGTTCCCCCGATGCCGGACGGCCCCGAAAGGGACCCGTCCGGCATCAACCATGCTGCCCCACACCACAACTCACGGCCCATCACCACCGGGGCTCGAGCCCCAACGGGTCGAGCCATGCCCGCCCGGCATCATCAAGCCCGTCCAGGCGATCGAGGACGGACGGCCACCGGACGCCCCGGTGCCCCGTTCACGCCCTCACAGCCCGTCCCACGACAGGGAGTGGGCTCCCGACGCCCTGCGACTGCTCCCCCAAGCTTCTCGGCTTCGCTCGAGCAGGGAGGGGCCCCTGCGGCGTTGTCGTCGGTCGCCGACGCTCCGCGTCGACTCCGTCCTCCGCCTTGCCATCGAAGCCGCATGACGCCGCTCACTGATCCACGCCCCATCGTGGGACAGCCCCTACCCCCGCTCCCGCCCCTCCACATACGCGTTGTACGCCGCCACCTGCGCCCGCCGAGCCACCCGCTCCACCGGCCGCAGCGCCGCCCCCCGGGCCGCGATCTCCGACGCGCTCACCGCCCCGCCGTGCCCGTTCTCGTACGCCAGCGAGATCAGCAGCCCCACCCGCTGCGCCAGCTCCAGCACCCGTACCGCCCGCGGCGGATATCCCGGAGCGAGCAGCTCCTGCCCCCGCTCCGCCCGCGCCCGGTACGCATCCAGCGCCGCCTCCGCCACCGGCCCGGACCCGGCCACATCGAGCCGCGACAGCGCCGCCGTCGCATCCCGCAACGCCTCCGCGAGCTCCCGCTCCGCCTCACTCAGCGACGGCACATCGGCCGGCGGCGCCTCCCGCACCGGCAGGCAGTGCCACACCACCTCGACGTGCAGATCACCGGCAGGCCCTGCCTCCCGCACCTCGGGCACCAGCCCGTACGGCGCACCGGACGCGACCACCGCCTCCTCCGCCTCCAGCGCCCGCGCATTGAACTCGGGTGGGCCGCTGAGCCCGAGCGGATGCCCCGGCGCCGGCAGTGCGACCCGGAAGCCCGTCACTCCCAATCCGCGCAGCCGCCCCAGCGCCAGCGTGAGCCCGACCGGTCCCGCCTCACCCGGCAGCCCCTCGACGCGGTGCACCGCGTCCTCTCCGACAATCGCGAGCGCAGCGTCGTCCGGTGAGACAAGTCCGGCCAGAAGCGCGTTTCCCCATGAGGCCAACAGCCCCGAGCGTGGTTCCGAAAGCATGGGAACAGCCTAGGGAACCGGACCTAGGAGCCGGAGCACTCCCGGGGTGGCGTAGGTTTTCCCTGGGAGCTGTGCCCACAGGCACGCGACGATCTCGAGACTGCATGGGGAGACAACGCGCTCATGAGCGATGTACTGGAGCTGGTGGACGTATCCGTGGTCCGCGACGGACGCGCTCTGGTGGACGACGTCTCCTGGTCGGTCAAGGAGGGGGAGCGCTGGGTCATCCTCGGCCCGAACGGCGCCGGCAAGACCACCCTCCTCAACATCGCGTCCAGCTACCTCTTCCCGACCAAGGGCAGCGCCACGATCCTCGGCGAACAACTCGGCGGCGTCGGCACCGACGTCTTCGACCTGCGCCCGCGGATCGGTATCGCGGGTGTCGCCATGGCGGAGAAGCTGCCCAAGCGCCAGACCGTCCTGCAGACGGTGCTCACCGCCGCGTACGGCATGACCGCCACCTGGCACGAGAACTACGACGCCGTCGACGAGGACCGGGCCCGCGCCTTCCTCGACCGGCTCGGCATGACCGAGTTCCTCGACCGCAGGTTCGGCACCCTCTCCGAGGGCGAGCGCAAGCGCACCCTGATCGCCCGCGCCATGATGACCGACCCCGAGCTGCTGCTCCTCGACGAGCCCGCCGCCGGTCTCGACCTCGGCGGTCGCGAGGACCTGGTCCGCCGCCTCGGCCGGCTCGCCCGCGACCCGTTCGCCCCCTCCATGATCATGGTGACGCACCACGTCGAGGAGATCGCCCCGGGCTTCACCCACGTCCTCATGATCCGCCAGGGCAAGGTCCTCGCCGCGGGCCCCATGGAGACCGAACTCAGCTCCCGCAACCTCTCTCTCTGCTTCGGTCTGCCGCTCATCGTGGAGCGCACCGGCGACCGGTACACCGCGCACGGCCTCCCGCTGTCCTGAACGCCGGCGTCCTGAACACACTGTGCCCCGAATGTCCTGATCGAAGCCCTGTCGGCGAGGGACTCGCGGTCCTACCATGACCGGGTGGACATCGATGCGTGGGTGTGGTGGCTGATCGGCGCGGTCGGGCTGGGTATTCCGCTCGTCCTGACCGCGATGCCCGAGTTCGGGATGTTCGCCGTCGGAGCGGTCGCCGCGGCGGTCGTCGCGGCACTCGGCGGCGGCATCGTGGCCCAGGTCCTGGTCTTCGTGGTCGTGTCCGTCGCGCTCATCGCGGTGGTCCGCCCGATCGCCGCCAGGCACCGCGCCGACCGACCTCAACTGGCCACCGGCATCGATGCGCTGAAAGGCCGTCAGGCCGTCGTCCTGGAGCGGGTCGACGGCAGCGGTGGCCGGATCAAGCTGGCCGGAGAGATCTGGTCGGCCCGCGCCTACGACGGAGACCAGAGTTTCGAACCCGGCCGGCAGGTGGATGTCGTGGACATCGACGGTGCCACGGCCGTCGTCATGTGACCGAACCGCTCACAGGGCAGACCGCGGTCTGCCAGACTCGATGTCGATCATCATGAGATCCGGACCTCATGAGATCCGACCCCGATCATCGCGATCTGTCGGCAACCGAAGGGCACGAGGAACACGATGCAACCGATCATCATCGTCCTGATCATCCTGGTGGTGCTCGTCTTCATCGCCCTGATCAAGACGATCCAGGTCATCCCGCAGGCCAGCGCCGCCATCGTGGAGCGCTTCGGCCGCTACACCCGCACGCTCAACGCGGGCCTGAACATCGTCGTTCCGTTCATCGACACCATCCGCAACCGGATCGACCTCCGTGAACAGGTCGTCCCGTTCCCGCCCCAGCCGGTGATCACCCAGGACAACCTGGTCGTCAATATCGACACCGTCATCTACTACCAGGTGACGGACGCGCGGGCCGCGACGTACGAAGTCGCCAGCTACATCCAGGCGATCGAGCAGCTCACCGTCACCACCCTCCGCAACATCATCGGCGGCATGGACCTGGAGCGGACCCTGACCTCCCGCGAGGAGATCAACGCCGCCCTCCGTGGCGTCCTCGACGAAGCCACCGGCAAGTGGGGTATCCGCGTCAACCGCGTCGAGCTCAAGGCGATCGAGCCGCCGACCTCCATCCAGGACTCGATGGAGAAGCAGATGCGCGCCGACCGTGACAAGCGTGCCGCGATTCTCCAGGCCGAGGGAACCCGGCAGTCCGCGATCCTCACCGCGGAGGGCGAGAAGCAGTCCGCGATCCTGCGCGCCGAGGGTGAGGCCAAGGCCGCTGCCCTGCGCGCCGAGGGCGAGGCCCAGGCCATCCGTACGGTCTTCGAGTCCATCCATGCCGGCGACCCGGACCAGAAGCTCCTCTCGTACCAGTACCTCCAGATGCTCCCGAAGATCGCCGAGGGCGACGCCAACAAGCTCTGGATCGTGCCGAGCGAGATCGGTGACGCTCTCAAGGGCCTCAGCGGTGCCTTCGGAAACCTCGGCACCGGCGTCCCCGGCTTCAACACCGGCAAGGAGCGCCGCGAGGAACCCCCGGTCGATTGACGCGTACATACCCCCGTGCATGATCAGTGCACCAAGCACTGATCATGCACGGGGGAATCGGAATGTCCATCTGGGAAATGCTCGCGGTCTTCGGCGCGGGCGTCAGCGCGGGCGCGATCAACACGGTCGTCGGTTCCGGAACGCTGATCACCTTCCCGGTCCTGCTCGCCACCGGCCTGCCCCCGGTCACCGCCACCGTCTCCAACGCCCTCGGCCTGATCCCCGGCTCCATCAGCGGAGCCATCGGCTACCGCAAGGAACTCGCCGGACAGGGCCACCGCGTCCTCAGGCTGAGCATCGGCGCGCTCATCGGCGGCCTCACCGGCGCCACCCTGCTGCTGACGCTGCCCTCCACGGCGTTCGAGACCATCGTGCCCATCCTGGTTGCCCTGGCCCTCACCTTGGTCATTCTGCAACCTCGCATCAGTAAAGCCGTCCAGCGCCGCCGCGAGCTCAACGGCACCACCGCCCGCTTCGATGGCGGCCCGCTCCTCGTCGTCGGTCTGATGCTCGCCAGCGTCTACGGCGGCTACTTCACCGCCGCCCAGGGGATCATCTACCTCTCCCTCATGGGCATGCTGCTCGACGACACGATGCAGCGCCTCAACGCCGTCAAGAACGTGCTGGCAGCGGTCGTCAACAGCGTTGCCGCACTCTTCTTCCTCTTCGTCGCGGACTTCGACTGGACGGCCGTCGCACTGATCGCGGTCGGCTCCGCGCTCGGCGGCCAGATCGGAGCGAAGGCCGGGCGCCGTCTCAGCCCCACCGTGCTGCGCGGCCTCATCGTGGCGGTCGGCACGGTCGCCATCGTCCAGCTGGTGCCCCGCTGAACCCGGAAGCCCGCCTCCGCACGGAGACGGGCTTCCGATACGACCGCCGCGTAGGCGGCCTACGCCGACTACGCGGCGGTCCGGTCCAGCCAATCCGGCAGCGCCGACCGCTCACCGGCCCCCATCGCCAGCAGCATCGCCTCCGCGGGCGACGGCACGAAGGGCTGCCGCAGCAACGGCATTCCCGCCTGCTCCGGCGTCCGGGCCGCCTTGCGGTGATTGTCCTCGGCGCAGGACGCCACCGTGTTGAGCCAGGTGTCCTGGCCGCCCTGGGCGCGCGGCACCACATGGTCGACGGTCGTCGCCCTTCGCCCGCAGTACGCGCACCGGTGCTGGTCCCGTATCAGCACACCCCTTCTGGACCACGGTGCCTGTCTTCGGAACGGCACCCGTACGTACCGGCAGAGCCTGATCACCCGGGGTACCGGAATGTCCACGGCGGCACCACGCATGCGGAGATCGGGATGCGACTGCTCGACAACAGCCTTGTCCTGCAGAATCAGCACCACCGCACGGTTCAGTGTCACCGTCGACAGCGGCTCGAAGCTCGCGTTGAGAACCAGCGTGTCCCGCATCTCGCCCACCTCCCGTGTGCCGCCCGCCCCCTGGCAGGCCCGGACCAACTCTGGCTGGGCGGGCCGGGATGGACAACGCAATAAAAAAATGCCCTGCCCTGATCTCTCCAGGACCAGGGCAGGGCAAACAGCAGGAGAACTCTCAGCTCACCGGGTACTACGCGGGACCGGTGTACTCACCGATCAGCTGAGCACGACCCAGTGTGTGGAACCGCAGATTGAACCCGACCACAGCGGGCGACACATCACTGCCAGGCCCCAGCTTCTCGCTGTCCACCGCATACACGGTGAAGACGTAACGGTGCTTCTCCCCGGCAGGCGGCGCGGCGCCGCCGAACTCCTTCGACCCGTAGTCGTTACGGGCCTGAACGGCACCGGCGGGCAACCCTTCGAACTTCCCGCTGCCCGCGCCGGCCGGCAGCTCCGTGACCGATGCCGGGATGTCGAACACGACCCAGTGCCAGAACCCGCTGCCCGTCGGAGCATCCGGATCGAAGCAGGTCACCGCGAAACTCTTGGTCTCCGCCGGGAACCCTTCCCACCGCAGCTGCGGCGAGGTGTTCCCGGCCGCGAACACCTGGGCGTCCGCCAGCACGGCCCCGGGAGCGAGATCCTCGCTCACCACCGTGAACGACGGCACCTCGGGATGGAAGTCATGCGGCAGCGGCGGCCTCTTCGGCTCGGTCACGTCAGCACCTCTCCTGATCGGCTCTGGAGTCTCGCCACCGACCCTAGAGCCAGTTGCGCCGACCGCCGACCTGGGCGAGCCACTGATTGAGGTATGCCGCCCAGTCGGTCCCCCGGAAGTCGTTCAGATCGACCTTGAACGCCCGGTAGGAGTCGCTGCCCTCACTGAAGAGCCCCGCCTTCTTGTCCATCTCCAGCACGACATCCATCTCGCGGTCGTCCGCGATGAACGTCAGCTCGACCTGGTTCAGCCCGCGGTACTGCTGCGGGGGGAAGAACTCGATCTCCTGGTAGAAGGGCAGCCGCTGGCGGGTGCCGCGGATGTGACCACGCTCCATGTCCGCGCTGCGGAACCCGAAGCCGAGCTGTCCGAACGCGTCCAGGATGGCCTGCTGCGCCGGCAGCGGGTGGACGTTGATCGGGTCGAGGTCGCCGGAGTCCAGCGCCCGCGCGATCTCCAGTTCGGTGGTGACACCGATGTTCATGCCGTGCAGGTGCTGACCGGCGAACATCGTGATGGGCGTCTCCCAGGGGATCTCGAGCCCGAACGGAACGACGTGCACGGCACCGGCCTGCACCTCGAACGCCCCACCGAGCTGCAGCTTGGTGAACTCGATGTCCTGCTTCATCTCGTGGTCGTGGCCCTCGACCTCGACGCGCGCCTGCAGACCGACCGAGAGCCCCTCGATCTGCTGCGACACGGAACCGCCCTGGATCCGCACCTCGCCCTGGACGACCCCGCCCGGTACGACGTTGAGCTCTGTCAGCTCCGTCTCCACCGAAGCACCACCGGCACCCATGCTCGCGAGCAGCCGCTTGAAGCCCATATTTACTCCTCCTTGGTCTGACCCCTACATACGCGCCACGACCGTAGTCGGTTCCCGGTAACCTCGATCGCCATGATCGAGGGTCTGGACCGTACGCCGCTGACGCGGGACTTCTTCGACCGCCCCGTGCTGGAGGTGGCACCCGACCTGCTGGGCCGGACCCTGGTACGCATCACGGGCGACGGCCCCATCGAACTCCGCCTCACCGAGGTGGAGGCGTACGCCGGAGAGATCGACCCCGGCTCGCACGCCTTCCGCGGTCGCACCGCGCGCAACAGCGTGATGTTCGGACCACCGGGCCAGGCCTACGTCTACTTCACCTATGGCATGTCAAGGCGGTCAGCATGAACGTTGACCTCCTCGCCCACCCTGCCGAAGAGGTCGCCCCCAAGCTGCTCGGGAGCGTCCTCACCTGCAAGACCCCGGAGGGAACGGTGAGCATCGCCATCACGGAGACCGAGGCGTACTCCGGTACGGCTGACCCAGCTTCCCATGCCTACCGAGGCCAGACACCCCGTAACGCCGTGATGTTCGGACCTGCGGGACACCTGTACGTCTACCGGTCCCACGGTCTCCACTGGTGCGCCAACGTCGTCACCGGGACGGACGGCATCGCCTCGGCTGTCCTCATCCGGGCAGGCAGGGTCATCGAGGGGGAAGACCTGGCACGCAAGCGACGAGGGGAGAGGGTCGAGAGTCCACGGCTTGCCCGAGGCCCGGGGAACTTCTGCCAGGCACTCGGCATCAAGGGAGAGCACAACGGCGCAGACCTCCTGGCAGGTACCTCGGTCGTGTTGTCCGAGGGCGAGTCGGTACCTACCGCGCTCATCCAGGTTGGTCCTCGGGTAGGCGTGAGCAGGGCCCACGACTGGCAACACCGGTTCTACCTCGCCGGTGATCCGACGGTCTCGGCGTACCGACTGAGCCCGAGAGCCAAGCCGCCCGCCGGAGCCTGAGCCGCTGTGCGCCTCGCTCACGGCTCGCCGGTGAGTCGGTGCGGAGCAGGGTCAGAAGACGGGTGATCGCTCGCGAGCGTGGCACGTGACGTGTTCCTGGCCGGGTGAGCGACTGCCGACGGGCGCCGACTCGGGCCGGACGGGTGGGGGATGGCCGGGTACATCAGCGGATGGCCGAACAGAGCAGCCCCACACGGGAGGGCTCCCTGGACGGGGTCGTCCTCCCTCCTTCGTGTATGATCCCTCGGCCAGGTCGCCGCCGTCGCTCCCGACCGCACGAGACCGAGTCCAGGCCCGAAGGCTTGGGCGCCCACCTGTGAAGAGAGACCGTGCCATCCGTGCACGGTCCACCCCCGCAACGAAAGGGAGGCACATGTCCCGCCGTCCGGCGGGGGTCACTGGCGCACTCTGCGCCACACAGGAAGGGACTGCCACAGTGGGACGTATCCCATTCCAGTTCGAGGGCGACTTCGCCGCCGTGTCTCAGGAGGAGTACAAGCGGCGCGCGAGAGACCCGCGCTTCGACTACGCCCACCGCGTCGAGTACGCGGCCATGGGATGGGCGAACCAGATCGGCCACGCCGAGTTCCCACCAGGGGAGCTGAACAAGATCCTCGCCGACAGGGACGGCAGGGTGCCGAGCAACAACGCCGTGAACAACCACGTGCGCAAAGCCAAGGGGTGGGGCTTCATCGAAGTCGGGTCCAACCGCCGGTGCCTCGTTCTGCCCATGTACCACTTCCAGAAGGGCATCGGGGACAAGACCTGCGACGAGCACGGCATACGCCCGGTGAAGCGGTTTACGCCGTAGCCCACACATGGGGGCTGTCGGTCACTCGGGGCACTGACACGCAACGCGTGCCGATCAGAGGGCGAACGACACGCGGCACCTGTAAGCGCAGGGCGTTGACCAGGGAAGATGTGCCGCCCTTTCTTGATCTCTCTTGAGTGCACTGAAGGCCATACGTACAGCAGCCAGCCGAAGGGGCGGCCGGAAGGCCGCCACAGCCGAAGCGGTCAACGGTAGGGCGGCCCCTTTCGGGGCCGACAGGGCGAAGCCCCTTGGCTCAGCGGCGAACGAATGCGGGGGCGCGGCAGCGCCCCCTTGCGTGAGAGGCAGCGGCAAAGGAGTAATCGGCAGGGGCGGACGGATGGCCGCCACAGTTCGAAGCCTCTACGACGGAGCGGCCCCGCAGGGGCCGACAGGAGCAAGCCCAAGGGGGCGCTGCCGCGCCCCACAGGCAGGGACGTAAGGCTTCGTTCTCTGCACTCCTACGCCGTCGCCAAGGAGGCCGAGCAAGCCTGTGGCCAGGCACTACGCCGCAGCCGGCTGGAGTACAGCCAGCCCTGAAAGGCCCTGAAACCGTGGCAGGATTTGAGCCGGTAAGACCCGGCGGTCGGCAAGCACCGGCCAGGGGGTCATACCCCACCCTTCCGTCGCCGCTCTCTACCGTGCCCTGGTGTCGCAGGAGAACCGTCGGCAAAACTCGGTAGCTGTTCGGACCCACCTCTGCATACGTTCGACCGCATGGCTGACGACTGCTTCGCACATCCACGGCTCGCCGCGATCTACGATCCGCTCGACCCCGACCGCAGCGATCTCGATGCCTACCTCCGGATCGCAGAAGAGTTCGAGGCACGCCGAGTGCTGGACATCGGCTGCGGCACAGGGGTGTTCGCACTTCTCCTGGCTGACCGTGGGATCGAGGTCGTCGGCGTCGATCCCGCGCTGGCGTCCGTCGATGTCGCCCGGGCCAAACCGGGCAGTGAGCGAGTGCGCTGGATCCGCGGTGACGCGACAGACCTCCCACCACTGCGGGTTGACGTCGCGACGATGACCGCGAACGTTGCCCAGGCCATCGCCGATCCGCAGACGTGGCGGACGACGCTACGGGGCGCCTACGAGGCGCTGCGGCCTGGCGGGCTTCTGGTCTTCGAGACGCGCGATCCGGCCAGACGCGCCTGGGAGGAGTGGACCCGTGAGAACTCCTACCGCATGACGGAGATCCCCGGTGTCGGCTTCGTCGAGAGCTGGGTCCAGCTGATCGAGGTGAGCTGGCCTCTGGTGACGTTCCGCTGGACCTACGGGTTCGCAGCGGATGGGCAGGTGCTGACATCGGATTCGACCCTGCGTTTCCGTGAGCGGGAGGAAGTCGAGCGGGACCTGATCGCGCACGGATACGTGGTGGATGACGTTCGCGACGCGCCCGACCGTCCAGGAAGGGAGTTCGTCTTCCTGGCGCGACGTCCGTGATCGTCGGTGATTCGCGCCACTCGAACTTCGATGACGCACACTCACGGTTCCGTGGCACAGGACAACGGCCCTGGCGCAGCGTGACCAGTAGCGGACGTCTCGAAAACCAAGGTTTGTGAGACGAGACGGCAGGCGCCCCACAAGGGGGCGCAGTCCTGTTCAAAACCCGTCTCGAAACTTCCGTCTCAGACTTGACCTTTTGAGACAAATTCTGAGACAGTCTGTGTCATGACGACGAACACGATCACTGGCCAGCTCATCGGTTACGCCCGCGTCTCCACCGACGACCAGGAAGCACAGCTCCAGCGCGACGCACTGACGGCCGCAGGCTGCGCCCGGATCTTCGAGGACAAGGCCAGCGGGAAGAACACCAACCGGCCAGAGCTCACGGCCGCACTGGACTACGCCAGACCCGGCGACACCCTGTGTGTCTGGAAGCTCGACCGCTTCGCCCGGTCGCTCATCGACCTTGTGACCATGGTCGACACCCTTCGAGAGCGAGGCATCGGGTTCAAGGTGCTCACGGGTGCGCTGGCCAACATCGACCCCGGTACGGCAGATGGCCGTCTCATGCTTCAGGTGGTCGGGGCCATGGCGGAGTTTGAGCGCAGCCTCATCAAGGAGCGCACCCGCGCAGGACTGGACGCAGCCAAGGCGCAGGGGCGTACGGGCGGACGGCCGTCTGTGGTCGATGAGGACGTGCTCACCGTGGCCCGTGCCAGGAAGGCGAGAGGCGAGAGTGTGAGCGCCATTGCCAAGGCTCTCGGGATCTCCCGAGCCACCCTTTACCGCCACCTCGGCGAGAGCGCCTGAGACTGGCGCACGCAACCGCAGACAGGCTCTCGGCTCCACGCCGGGGGCTGTTGTCATGCACGGGCGTTTGACGCCGTCTGACAGGCGCAACGATGCCTGCCCCTGTCGACCACGGGGGAAGTCGACAGAGGCAGGCACAGGGGCGCGCGTCGCTCGAAGCGCCCCCTTCCGGCGCACCTCGGGTCGTGGTGCTCGCCGTCCCCTCAGCACGCCGGGGGTCTGTCAGTCACTCGTCCCGGACCACCATCGCGAACGACGTACAGACACGCCGGAAGCCCTTGTGCCCGCTCCGGCCTGTGTGGCTCATGCACTCCACGTCGACCGCCGCGCCGTCCGTCGAGGGCGTGGCTGTCCACTTGCAGTGAAGGCACTCCGCTTCGAAGGTCACGTCAGTGTCCGGGTGCTGCGTGATTCTGTGCCTCACGTACCGCAGGACAGAGCGCACCATCACTCGGCCCCGTGGTCTTCCCGGAGGTGCGTGCGGAGCACGACGTTCGCGTCCGTCGCCTTCGAGTAGTCGCCGACCGATCGGGCGTTGGCTCGGGTCACGGCGACGCCGAGGCACTGCCGACAGCCCGCGACGGGGTTCGGGTCTCCCTCCGGAAGGGTCAGGTTCACCGGCCCTGCCATCGTCGTCTTGGGTGTGCTCATCCCTGCGACCTCCCGACTGTTCGCCTGCCGAAGGATGATCCCTCGGGGTGCACACGGGATGGCGCTTCAGTCGCGTAGTCGACTGAAGTCATGCACGGCAAGCGGCGGACCACTCGGCGAGCCGTGCCCGAAGGTCTTCGCCAAAGAGGGCGTGTTCCTCGTACCCGGCGAACTCCTTCAGGTATGCCTGAACATCTCGGCCGTCGCGGAGTACGAGACTTCCCGCCGTCGTCTCGATGGTGACCAACGCGGCGTCGTAGATGGTGAACGTACTCAGCGGGGTTCGGGGCGTTGGTGCCCCTACAGGGATCACCCCGATCTGAACGTTCGGGAGGTAGGACAGGGACGCCAGTCGGTCCATCTGCTCGGCCAGTGCCAGTGGAGAGACGACCGGCCAGCGAACCGCCTGCTCGGTGAGAACGAACGTGAACCGCTTCGAGGCGTCGTAGAGGACGGCTTGCCGTCCCAGCTTCCCCGCTACGGCCTTGCTCGTGTCGGCCGTCGAGTGGGCCAGGCTCGCCCGTACGTACTCCGGTGTTGCGAGCAGCCCGGTAACCATCGAGAGCAGGAAGTAGCGCATGTGCGTAGAGGATGCTTCGAGCGACTTCAGCTCGGCTTGTCTCGTACCGAGCCCCTTGCGCCGAAGTTCTCGAAGGTTCCGCCACTCGGTGTTCGCCATCCTGGTGAGGGCGGAGACCTCGGCGACCAGTTCCGGCGGAGCGTCCAGCGCTCGCAAGATCTGCTCGACATCGACCAGGGACGGCCGTGTCCGGCCGTTCTCGATGCGAGACACCTTCGACTGGGACATGTTGCAGCGCGCTGCGAGCCGGTCCCCTGAGAGGCCGGCACGCTTGCGCAAGTCCCGAAGCAGAGAGGCGAGTTCGGTACCAGAATCGCCAAGCTGCTCAGCTTCGAACGTCACCCGTTCACGTACTCCAGGAAGGGAACCGACTCGGCGACGGCGATGCGCTGCCACTCGATGAAAGGCGCAGGCTCACCCTCGTACAGCTCTCGGCTGATCTGCGTGCCGTCGCCCTCGTAGTGCATCAGGACGACCGTCGAGCGGTCGAACATCCAGAAGTCCTCGACATCCGGCAACGGGTTCTCTCGCTCGGTCACGTCAAGGATGCGGATGTCCTCCCCGGCGAGCATGTGCGGGGAGTAGTACCGGGAGAACTCGAAGCGCAGGTACTCGGAGATCGGTCGAGTCAGGATGTGCACTCGGCCCTTGCTCCTCCCCTCGCCGCGCAGCCGCTCCAGGTCTTCCGTGTACGCCGACGAGTAGGTGTCCGGGTCGACGCGCTTGCCTGCCCGGAAGGCTTCGAGTTCTTCCGCCTCCTGCGGTACGAGGTACTGGGGCAGGGTCTCCAGCCGCCACGCTTCCGACTGGAAGCCCCGGAGCATCGCCCGCCACTCGTCACCATCCAAGAGCACGAACGGCCTCCCGAAGAACGTTCTCGGGGACCTCCACGAGCCCTTCTCCCTGTGGGGGAGTGAAGGCGTCGGACACGTCGCCCTGAACCACGATGGAGCCGGAAGCGGTGCGGTAGACGTTCGGGCAGTCGTCCTCTCCACACGTGCCGTTGCCGTTGCCGGTGAGCCGAGTCAGTTCTTCGCGTGCCATGCGGAACCCCCTTGACCTGTCGGCCCGGTCGGGCCGCCTGAGGCGACCGTACGGGGGCCGCTCGCGACCGTCCATGCACGGACGTGACTCATGCACGTTGTTGCATGAACTGGGGAGCGAGAGGGGCGCACAGAGACTCTGAGGGATGTCCGGTCTTCCTCGCCGGGTATGACGAAGGGCCCCGCCCGACACTCGTCAGGCAGGGCCCGTGCTCACTGAGCGCCGACGGCCGGCTCGACTCTCCGTGCTGGGATCTCAGGGGTTCCGGAACGTGATCCGGCAGTGTTCGGCCTTGAAGGCTCGGACCCCTCGACCGCGCGGCATCAGCTCGACTCGCGCGCAGACCTGCATGACGACGGTCCGCACGTAGTCGATCCGGTCGGGGTCCTCGTAGTCCAGCTCCTCCCACAGGTACTCGATGTCGCCCAGGTCGACGCGCACCCGATTTGCTACCAGGTCTGCAAGCTCGGCCCGGATCTTGGTCAGGTCGGCGTCACACCTGCCGATGCCCGTCCGCAGGGTCGACGCGTCGATGTCTCCTACAGCGAACATCTCCGCCAGGGCGGTGCGCCTCTCGGATGCGGCAGTCTCCTCGGCCAGCAGTTCGGCCTCTCGCTCCTCGTCTGCGGCATCCGTGGCCGGTGCCGCGTTCCACTCCTCGGCCTTGTCGATGACCTTCCGGACCACGAAGGAGTCAAGAGCGTCTGCCGGGCAGGTGATGCATCGGCCACCTGAACAGGTGTAGATGCGGTACCGCTCGCCTGCCGCGTTCTTCTTGCTCCACCCCTGAGTGGCGACGGCCTGACACTTCGAGCAGCGGACCACGCCGGACAACAGGGCCTTGCGCTTGCCGCCGCCGCCCGTGTTGCGCTCGGGATCGCTCAGGTAGCGGACCAGGGCCCGGAACATACCCTCGGAGACGATCGCCTCCCAGTTGCCCGCGCCGGTCTCCTCGGTCAGCCGCACGCGCTTCCCGTCCGGCTTCTCGACCCACTGCGAGTACGTCTGGATCCCCGCGTTCCGCGGCTTCAAGAGGACACCCCGAAGGTTCGAGCTGCGCCACTCCTTGCCGTGCGGTGAGAGCAGTTCACGGGCGTTCCAGTCCTTCGCGATGGACCAGAGGGAGACACCGGTCAGGACATCCCGGTACGCCTGCCGCAGGGCTTCCGCCTCCGCTTCCCGGTGCCTGCCGTCCCGCTCGAAGCCGAAGGGGCGAGTACTCCAGAAGGGCCTCCCCGACTCCCTGCGCCGCTGGTGTCCGAGTACCTGACGCTCGACTCGCATCTCGGTCTCGTTGCGAGCCACCACAGCGCCGATGCGAGCAGCGAGACGGCCGGACGGGGTGGACAGGTCGAGCACTCCCTGCGCCTGTGCGGCGGCCAGCGTGACGCCGGTCGCCTCGGCCAGGTCCACCAGGTCCTCAAGGTCCCAGGGGGTGCGGTACATGCGGTCGTAGTGGCGAGACACGATGGCGTCTGCCTTGCCGTCCTCCACCAGAGCCTTGACGCGCTCCCACTCGTCGCTTCGCTTGGCTCCCCGCTTGGTCGAAGCTGACGTGTCCTTCTCGACGATCACGGCTACCACTGACCAGCCGTTCCGGTCGCACAGCGCCTGACTCAACTCGACCTGTTGTGCCAGGTTCCCGCCCTTGGACTCCTCGCCCCTCGGGGTGGGGCTGAGCCTGGCGTAGATGATCGCTCGCACTGCCTGTCTCCTGCTTGTGGTCGCCTTGCCGATGATGCCGGATTAACGACATACATGCTTGGTGAGTCACCTACGGCATGTGGCACTGCCTCAACCTGGTGTGCGGTCCCGAAGGTGTGGCGAGCGGTGTACTGCTCCGGGCGGGCGAGGTCCTGGTGGGTACCGAGCTCAGCCGTAAACGTCGAATCTCGGCCCGCAATGACCGGGAACTGGCCAAAGGCCCGGCCCGTCTGGCTACCGCCCTCGACATCGACCGAGGCCTGAACGGCACTGACGCCATCGCCCACTCGGGTGCCCCTCTGTCCGTACTGCACGGCACCCCACCACCGCGCGACCAGGTACGCAACGGCCCCCGCACCGGCGTGGGCGGTGACGGAGCCACACACCATTGGCGCTTCTGGATCGACGGAGACCCCACGGTGAGCCTGTACCGACCCCACACGCCACGCCGCCGCGCAACTTGACTCACCCCTGCCGGACACCTAACGTGGTCCGAGCCGCTTGAACGGGTACTGCTGTCGGCACGGTCCATCGGACCGAGGTTGAGCACCCGGAAGCGACCAACCACTACCTTCGACTCACCCTGGCGGGTGCGAATTCGGCATGCCTTAATTCGATCCCGTCGGCTCGATTATGAGCTGCCCAGGAAATCGATTAATGTAGCGGACATGCCGAAAGGCAAAGGCCACTCCAAAGGCCACCGGAATCAAATTCGAACCGGAAACGGAAACGAAAAGAGTCTGGTAAGGTTGGAGCCGCCGGAAGGGGAAACGCGAAAGCGAAGAACTTGAAAGCGCAGTAACAAATCCTCTGCTTCGCAGAGGGCCCGCTTCGACCGGGAATCGGACACGAAAGAGTCT